>DATNBU010000013.1:50000-195368 GCA_035571835.1 Candidatus Limnocylindrales bacterium
GGCGTAGCCCGGCAAGTCATCAAGTCTGCATGTAGTCGAACGAGCCTGGAAAGGACGACCATAGAGGGTGATAGTCCCGTAAACGAAACGTGCAGGCCTTGCTGGAGAGAGTTCCCGAGTACCGCGGAACACGTGTAATTTCGCGGGAAGCAGGGAGGACCACCTTCCAAGGCTAAAAACTAACTTGCGACCGATAGTGAACCAGTACCGTGAGGGAAAGGTGAAAAGAACCCCGGCGAGGGGAGTGAAATAGAAACTGAATCCGTGCGCTTACAAGCAGTGGGAGCACCATGTTCAAGGCTTGCTTTGAACGGTGTGACCGCGTGCCTTTTGCTTAATGAGTCTGCGAGTTACGCTCTGCAGCAAGGTTAAGCCGTTAGGTGTAGCCGTAGCGAAAGCGAGTCTGAATAGGGCGACGAGTTGCAGGGAGTAGACCCGAAGCGGGATGATCTACACATGGCCAGGGTGAAGTTCTGGTAACACAGGATGGAGGCCCGAACCCGTGAAGGTTGAAAACTTTTGGGATGAGCTGTGTGTAGGGGTGAAAGGCCAATCAAATTCCGTGATAGCTGGTTCTCCCCGAAATATATTTAGGTATAGCGTTCGGTGGTCACTGACGGAGGTAGAGCACTGGATGGGCTAGGGCTTTTCACCAAAGTACCAAACCCAACCAAACTCCGAATGCCGTCAAGTGTAGCCGGGCAGTCAGTCCATGGGTGCTAAGGTCCATGGGCGAGAGGAAAACAATCCAGACCATCAGCTAAGGTCCCCAAGTGCATGCTAAGTGGGAAAGGATGTGGAAGGACTCTGACAACCAGGAGGTTGGCTTAGAAGCAGCCACCCTTCAAAGAAAGCGTAACAGCTCACTGGTCGAGTCAATCTGCGCCAAAAATTCAACGGGGCTAAGCATGTCACCGAAGCTATGGATTCGGATCCGCCTGCGGGCGTTTCCGAGTGGTAGGGGAGCATTCCACTAGCCTGAGAAGCGTGACCGAGAGGACGCGTGGAGGTCGTGGAAGAGCTTATGCAGACATTAGTAGCGATAAAGAAGGTGAAAAACCTTCTCGCCGTAAGTCCAAGGTTTCCTGAGTAAAGATAATCTTCTCAGGGTTAGTCGGTTCCTAAGTCGAGGCCGAAAGGCGTAGGCGATGGAAATCCGGTTAATATTCCGGAACCGCCGAATCAACGTTTGACTGAAGGGGTGACGGAGAAGGGTAGGTCAGCCAGGTGTTGGATATCCTGGTTTAAGCGCGTAGGCGGGAGCGGTAGGCAAATCCGCTGCTCCTTTAACGCTGAGACGTGATGACGAGCGGTTCCTACGGGTTCCGTGAAGTGATTGATCCCATGCTCCCTAGAAAAACCTCGTAGGAAGTTGACCAGGTGACCGTACCGCAAACCGACTCAGGTGGACGGGTAGAGTATACCAAGGCGCTTGAGAGAACTCTGGTTAAGGAACTCGGCATAATGACACCGTAACTTCGGAAGAAGGTGTGCCAGCGTTGGTAGAGGGATTTACTCCCCGAGCTATCGTTGGTCGCAGATACCAGGGGGTAGCGACTGCTTACCAAAAGCACAGGACTCTGCGAAGTCGCAAGACGACGTATAGGGTCTGACGCCTGCCCGGTGCCGGAAGGTTAAGAGGACCCGTCAGCTCGCAAGAGCGAAGCGGGGAATCGAAGCCCCGGTAAACGGCGGCCGTAACTATAACGGTCCTAAGGTAGCGAAATTCCTTGTCGGGTAAGTTCCGACCTGCATGAATGGCGTAACGACTTCCCCACTGTCTCAACCAGAGACTCAGCGAAATTGCACTCTCGGTGAAGATACCGAGTACCCGCAGAAGGACGGAAAGACCCTGTGCACCTTTACTACAACTTTGCAGTGAAACTAGGAGCAACATGTGTAGGATAGGTGGGAGGCTTTGAAGCGTGGGCGCTAGCCTGCGTGGAGCCACCCTTGAAATACCACCCTTGTTGCTTTTGGCCTCTAACCGCGACCCGTTATCCGGGTTCGGGACACTACATGGTGGGTAGTTTGACTGGGGCGGTCGCCTCCAAAAGAGTAACGGAGGCGCGCTAAGGTTCCCTCAGGCCGAATGGAAACCGGCCTTTGAGTGCAAACGCATAAGGGAGCTTGACTGCGAGAGAGACATCTCGAGCAGGTGCGAAAGCAGGTGTTAGTGATCCGGTGGTCCCGCGTGGAAGGGCCATCGCTCAACGGATAAAAGGTACGCCGGGGATAACAGGCTGATCTCCCCCAAGAGTTCACATCGACGGGGAGGTTTGGCACCTCGATGTCGGCTCGTCACATCCTGGGGCTGGAGCAGGTCCCAAGGGTTCGGCTGTTCGCCGATTAAAGTGGCACGCGAGCTGGGTTCAGAACGTCGTGAGACAGTTCGGTCCCTATCCTCTGTGGGCGCAGGATACTTGAGAGGAGCTGTCCTTAGTACGAGAGGACCGGGATGGACGCACCTCTGGTGTTCCGGTTGTCGCGCCAGCGGCATTGCCGGGTAGCTACGTGCGGACGGGATAACCGCTGAAAGCATATAAGCGGGAAGCCCCCCTCAAGATAAGGTATCCCTGGGACTTCGGTCCCCTGAAGACCCCTCGAAGACTACGAGGTTGATAGGCTGGATGTGGAAGCGCAGCGATGCGTGGAGCTAACCAGTACTAATAGGTCGTGAGGCTTGGTCTTCCTCATGTGTGAGTTACCTCGAATCATTCTCCAACTCGTTTGTAGCTGTCAGTAAGCCGGCTCGGGAAACCGAGCTTCCATTTCCGGTGGCCATAGCGGAGGGGATCCACCCGTTCCCATCCCGAACACGGCAGTTAAGCCCTCCAGCGCCGATGGTACTGCACAACTGAGTGCGGGAGAGTAGGACGCTGCCGGATCTCTTTAAAGGCCCGAGCTCATCACGAGCTCGGGCCTTTTTTTCGCCCCGACCACCGATTCCCTCAACAAAATCCCAACTAACGCTTTCCCACACCCGGGCATTTGGGGTATCTATGCCGTGCGGGATTTTCGCTGCAGATCGCAGTGACCAACCCGCGCCCGCGGGGCTCTGGGGAGAGCGTCACCGCAGGGATAGTTCGTGCTCGAGGGGGCTGAAATGGAGGTCAAGGAAATGTCGGAAGGCGCTACGCTTGAGGTGTCAGCGTCTACGCCCAATGGCGCTATCGCAGCCGGTATGGAACCTGCGGAACGGCGGGTCACCGACGGTCTGGTCGGCAAGAGCGAATCGTTCCAGAGAGTCCTGCGGAAGATCCCGCGGCTTGCGTCTTCGGACGCAACGGTGCTGATCACCGGCGAAACGGGCACCGGCAAGGAGCTCATTGCGAAAGCCATTCACGCGGTGAGCTCCCGAAGCGCGGCGCCGTTCATCCCCGTCAACTGTGGAGCGTTGCCGGAGGATCTCGTCGAGAACGAGCTCTTCGGCCACGCTCGCGGTGCTTACACGGGAGCCGGAGCCCCGGGCAAAGGTCTTCTCGCCGAGGCGGAAGGAGGAACGCTTTTCCTCGACGAGTTGAACAGTCTGAGCCTGTCGGCCCAGGCAAAACTCCTCCGGTTTCTGCAGAACCGTGAATACCGTGTGCTCGGATCCACACGGCTCCTGCACGCCAATGTTCGCATTATCGCCGCGACCAACGTCGACCTCGACAGCCAGATCATTGCAGGGAACTTCCGCGCCGATCTGTATCACCGGCTTCACGTGCTCTCGGTCGAGATGCCTCCTCTCCGTGCGCGACAGGACGACATTCCCGTTCTCGCCCAGCACTTCGCCAACATCTTCGGCAGCGTCTACGGAAAGGAAGGCGTCCATTTCACGCCGGAGGCTCTTGCCAGTCTGCAGCGACACGACTGGCCCGGCAACGTACGCGAATTGCAGTCGATGGTTGAGAGGGCAGTCCTGCTGTCGGCGGGACTGGAGCTCCGTGAGGAAGACATCGGCCTTACCCGCGAATCCTCGGACGATCACTTTGAAAAGACGCTGAAAGACGATGGGAACGGGGTCACAACTCCCAGTGGACACGAGATCTTTCGTGATGCGAAAGAAAAAATGGTCCGCCAGTTCGAGAGAACCTACCTCGTCCAGGTCATGGCCGCCGTCGACGGCAACGTGTCCCGGGCTGCACGACTGGCCGGCATGCAGCGTCGCGACTTTCAGCGGCTGCTGCGAAAGCACGATGTTCGTCGCGCGCAGCCGCGAGCCTGGCTGGCCGGCTAGCGCAGGCCGGGCTTCCGCTCCGAGCCACGGAAGGTGGGAGATTTCACATTCCGTTGGCATCGACCCCCCGAAATGGCTTAACATTGCCGCGTGACCTCGGGATTCGTCCCCAGCGTCACGACAAAACAAAGAACGAGTCACGATAAAACAAAGAAAAGGAGTACGAACATGGGAAATTTTGTTGCATTTCTGAACGATGAGAGTGGGGCCACGGCGATCGAATACGGTCTTCTGGCGGCTTTGATCTCGATCGCTGCGCTCGCCTCGATGAAGATCGTCGGCACCAAGCTTTCGACGACCTTCAGCAAAGTCGGCGCGTCTCTGTCGTAACTCGCTTTGGCCGCATCTCGAGAAGCCGCCTGGGTCCCTAGTGACCACGGCGGCTTTTTCGCAGGAACGGCCGACGGGCGAGCGTGTGCAATGCAAGGGAATGCCCGGGATTGGTCACAAACCACGGATATCTCCTGCGGATTTGTTCACGAATGGCATTCTCCTTGCTAGGTTATCGGTGAGAGTCGGTGCCACGCTCTCGTAGAAGCGTCGATCTCATCAAAACAAGGCAAGTAACAGAAAGGGGAAGCGAACCATGATGACTTTTATTAAAGACGAATCCGGTGCAACGGCGATCGAATACGGTCTGCTGGCTGCTTTGATCTCGATCGCAGCTCTGGCGGCAATGAAGATCGTCGGTACGAAACTGTCGTCAACCTTCAGCACGGTTGGCGCCTCGATGTCGTAAGTACCGGTAAGGTCTGCGAAACAGCAACCGCCCTGGTTCGAAAGGACCAGGGCGGTTTTTTTTCGCCCGGACCTGGTGGCATTTCTCACGGGGAGAGGATTCTCAGTTCTGGCATCCTCCTTGCTTAGTATTCCGCCGAGTTCGGCGCGACAGACTCTCTGCAACTCCGGACTCAACAAAACAACGCAAAGAAAGAGAAGGGGAAAAGCATCATGATGAACTTTATCAAGGACGAGTCTGGCGCGACGGCAATCGAGTACGGGCTTCTGGCCGCATTGATCTCCATCGCCGCGCTTGCCTCCATGAAAATTGTCGGAACGAAGCTGTCGACGACCTTCAGCAAGGTCGGAGCGTCGCTCTCGTAATCGACTGAAAACCAAGGCAACTCCGAACAAAGCTCGCCTCGGCCAAAAGCCGGGGCGAGCTTTTTTTTGCCCTGCCGGCCGACCCGGCCCCGTGGCCCGCCGGCTTGGCACCGGGTATGCCAGCTTCGACGGTGTCCTCGCGGATGATGCGGGATTACCCCCGCATCCCCTGCGGGTGTATCGGTCATGAAGTGCGGGGTTTTCACTGCACCAATCGTGTTTGAGATGGGAAGCTCGATGTGAGCCCTGGCGCGATCTTGAACGCGGCCGACCGACTGTGACGCAGGCTACGCGTTCCGATACGAGACGGAGGCCAATGGAAAGAATCGGGGAACCGGTAGTGACCCGTGGCACCAGCTTTGCTATTAGCTGCCGTCCGACAGTCCAACCAGTGAACTTGTCCGAACCAAAACAAAGAAAGGAGAGGGGAACATGACTGAGATTTCCAGGTTCATTCGCGACGAGAGCGGTGCAACCGCCATCGAATACGGCCTGCTCGCCGCACTGATCTCCATCGCTGCGCTTGCATCGATGAAGATTGTCGGCACGAAGCTCTCGTCGACGTTCAGCACGGTTTCGACCTCGCTGTCGTAGGCGGGACATTCGTCAAGAGGAGCTCATGCTTGCCTCGGTTCGGCCGAGGCAAGGATGAGCGGATGCCGGGGATGCCGGGAAAGGGGGAGTGAGTGGAGTTCGCGATGCAGGTGGCGCTTGTCGGGACCGTCCTTACGGCGGCAATCACCGACCTGCTCGATCAGCGAGTTCCAAACTGGCTGACGATGCCCGCAACTGTCCTGGCGCTTTGCTTCCAGTCCGCAATCGGCGGGATGCAGGGCGTCATGTGGGGACTGGGCGGCTGGTTGGCCGGATTCACAATACTGATCCTCTTTTACGTGAAGGGCGGCATGGGCGCAGGGGACGTCAAGCTCATGGCCGCCATCGGTGCCTTCACCGGCCCGTATCGCGTATTGTGGATCTTCCTGTATACGGCACTGTTCGGCGGTATTTACGCTCTCGGTATTGTTGTATATTCCATGTGGACTCGCGGAGGCTGGTCGGATACCGGCCGGCGCCTGCGGCTTGAGGGGACATCTCTGATTCTGTCAGGGGGGGATGTGCAGCCGCTGGTTGCGTCTCTCGGTTCGTATCCGAGGCTCCGCTACGCCATTGCGATGGCGTTAGGCGTGGCCACGGAGCAGTTCTTGGGGGCTCCGTAGTCCGGTGGTCGATCGTAATAAAGAGGTGGGTCTATGCGTCGCTATCGTCCATTTTTACTTCTAGGTCTGGCCGCAATCATCGCGTTCTCTACCAGCAGCATTGCGTACCGCTGGCTCCGTTCGCAGTCGCAGGTACAGCCGGCACAAGTCGAAGACACTACCGTCAAGACGGATGTCGCGGTTGCCAACTTCGACATTCCCCGCGGGTCGACTCTGACCCTCGAAATGCTTCGTCCGGCCAAGCTCGAAGCCGACATGCTTCCCAACGGCGCATTCAAAGCCGAGGAAATGAGCGCACTCGTCGGCCGCGTGGCTATCGTGGACGTCTCGAAGAACGAGGCGATCCTTCAGACCAAGCTTGCCGCACTCGACGCGACCCACGGCGTCGCCGCGCTGGTCGATCCGAGCAAGCGGGCAATGTCCGTCAAGGTCGACGATGAGGTGGGCGTGGCAGGCTTCGTAAAGCCGAACGACCACGTCGACCTGTTCGTGACCGTCGACACGACGGACGACGGCGAGAACCAGACCAAGGGAATCACCAAGCTCGTGCTTGCCGACACCCTGGTCCTCGCAATCGGTACCGAGCTCGTCCGCACGGGAAAAGACGAAGTCGCGATGCCGGTTCAGGTGATCACCCTCGAAGTCACGCCCGCCGAAGCCGAGAAGCTGGCCTTCGCGGCGACCCGCGGAAAATTCCGGCTCGCTCTGCGCAGCCCGCTGACGAAGGAAGAGGCTCTGACTCCGGGTGCAACGATCGAGACTCTTCTCAGCAGCTACCAAGGTGGTGAGACAGGGAAGAAGCGGGGAAGCACGCTCAATGTCGGCGTGCAGCTTATCCGCGGCAAGGAAGTCACTGTCGTTCCGTTCTAGGCGGCACTGGATTTGCTGTGAAAGCTAAAAGGGAAGGGGCACCGATGACGGCGGCGACAAGCGGTAGAATTTGTAGTGTACGTAAAATTGCGAGGGCACTGGTATTTCCGGCGCTCCTGCTGCTCGCTGCTCGAGGAGCAAACGGGGAAACCGAGGGCGTGAGCCCGACCGGCAGTCTCGAGATCACGCTCGGCAAGTCCGTGATCGTCGAAAGTCCGGTTCCGATTACCCGGGCCTCGCTCGCCAATCCTGCCGTCGCGGACGTCGTGGTGCTCTCGCCGCGACAGATCTACGTCACGGGATCAGGGGTCGGAATCACGAACCTGACGCTGTGGCAGTCGGAGACCGAGGTCTACAAGGTCTACGGCATCAACGTTCATCCGGACATGAGCGAGCTCAAGGAGCAGTTCTACACGCTCTTCCCAGAGGAAACCGGGCTGCGCGTGTCGACCAGTCACGACCACATCACCGTCTCCGGAACGGTTTCGAGCACGACGCGACTGTCGCATGTCCTGTCGGTCGCCGAGGCCTACGCGCCGGGCAAGGTCGTCAACCTCCTGCAGGTCGGCGGCGTTCAGCAGGTGATGCTCGAAGTGCGCGTCGCCGAGCTGACCCGCGAGCTTGTCCGCCGGCTGGGCATCAACATCGGCTACCTCGCCGGTGGTTCCGATACGTGGGCGACGACGACACTCGGAGACATCTCGGCGATCGCACAACAGGGCGTGTTCTCGCCGGGATCGATCACGGCTGCGGCCAGCAAGGCCGCCCCGTGGGGCTACGTGCCCGTTGCCGCGAACGCGATCGTGCGCTTCACGACGGGCGGCGACGACTGGACGGTGTTCTTCGATGCGCTCAAGGAAAACGGCCTGGCGAAGATCCTCGCGGAGCCGACGCTGGTAGCCCTGAGCGGCCAGGAAGCAAGCTTCCTCGCCGGCGGTGAGTTCCCGGTGCCCGTGCCCCAGGCTCTCGGTACCACGACGATCCTTTTCAAGAAGTTCGGCGTCGGCCTGAACTTCACGCCCACCGTCCTCGGCGGCAGCGTGATCAGCATGCGCGTCGCGCCCGAAGTCTCCGAGCTCGACTTCGCCAATGCCATCGTGCTCAACGGCTTCATCATTCCGTCGATCACCACGCGCAGAGCTTCGACCGTCGTCGAGCTCCGCGACGGCCAGAGCTTCGCGATCGCCGGCCTGATCCGGTCGTCGGTCCGCGAGAAGCTCTCCAAGTACCCGGTGCTCGGCGACGTGCCGATCCTCGGGACCCTGTTCCGGTCGTCCGAGTTCCAGAAGAGCGAGACCGAGCTGATCATCCTCGTGACGCCCCATCTCGTGAAGCCGATCGACGCCCAGGCCGTTTCGCTCCCGACGGACGATTTCACGGAGCCGAACGACCTCGACTTCTACGGATTCGGCAAGCTCGAGAAGACGGCGGCCTCGCGTACGGTGGAGACGGAAACGGTCGTCGAGACGACCGAGACCGAGATCGCACCGCCGCATGGTTCTACCGCTCCGGCCGGCGGCAGCAGCGCCTCGCACAGTTTCGATGGCGATTTCGGCCACGTAAACCCGTAGGAAGGGGGACGACATGAAAGCTCACAAGTCTCATCAGATCATCGGCCGGGTTGTCGCGATCGCCGTCGCAGGTCCACTTCTTCTCACGGGATGCGGCGGGTACCTGAAGCAGGGCAAGGACATGTACGACATGTACCGCGCACCGCAGGTCGCCCAGGCGCAGATCCTCAATCCGGAAGCCGGCAAGAACCAGAGGGTCGTCGCCGGGCTGGATGGCCCTGCGGCGGAACAGGTCAACACGACTTACGTTCAGAGTTTCGAAAGGACGGCCGAGACCAAGGCCGCCCAGACGTTTGCCGGCCTGGCCGGCATTTCGAGCAACTGACGGGATGATCCGGGTTGCTCGACCAGCGCAAGGATAGTGACGGTGATGTTACGGACCCAAGATCGCGAGAAAGGGGCTTCTGCGATCGAGTTCGCCCTGGCGATGCCGATCGTTTTCCTGGTTCTGTTCGGGGTCTTCGAGTTCGGGCTCGCGCTCTGGTATCAGCAGGAGCTTACCAGTGCGGTTCGTGAAGGAGCTCGCAAGGGAGTCGTGATGGCCACGCCGCGAAAGACGTCGACGGAGATCACGGATGCGGTCAAGGCGTATATGACCAGTGTCGGATTGAGCAATACTTCGCGGACCGTCACGTGCACCAACAATTGTCCGTGTACGGCCGCGGGCCAGACATTGACCGTGACGGCGACCTATCCATCGAGCTTTCAGGTCGTCTCGAATCTGACGAAGCTTTTTTACGGTAGCTCGACGGTCAATGCGTCCAAGACGCTTTCCGCCACGGTGTCGATGCAGTGTGAATAGATGACAGGGAATGGGCGTTCGGGGACGCCATTTGCTGGAGGGCAGTGATCGAAACAGGTGGGGGACGTTTGAAAACGTCCGGGTTCAGTCACAGCGCGGCGATCTGATCGCGGCTGAGAATACCGCGGTCCAGATTGCTGGCTCGCGCACCGCGTGATGAACCCCAACAGGAGACGGTGCAATGAACAGCCTAAACAACATCAGCCGGGAGAAGGGCGCGACGACGATCTTCATGGCGGTCGTCCTCGTCGCCATCATCGGTATCGCAGCGTTCGCGGTCGACATCGGTTATGGACTGGTGGTCAAGACCCAGCTCCAGAACGTTGCCGATACCGGGACGCTGGCCGGCACTCGCGAGCTGGCATTGATCTACCAGCAGCAGGATGGCTGGTCGACGACCGACTCCTACAAGTACCACTACCTGACGGATTCGGAGCAGTCTCGCGTCGCCGCCAAAGTGAACTCGTTCAGCCAGCTCAACAAGGCTGGAGGTGTCGCGATCACGATTCGAACCAACGACGACATCATCTGGGGCAAGTTCAACAAGGAGAACGGTGAGCTCGAGCCGACTACTCCTGCGCGAACCGGCGTTACCGGAATCAAGGTTACCGCGCGTCGCGACCAGAACGTCAACGGTGTTCTCGCCACCGGTCTTGGCCGGGTTCTCGGAATCAACAGCCTTTCGGTCCAGGCATCGTCTGCATCGACGCTGTCTTCGCTGAGGAAGGTGCCTTCCGGCAAGCTCGGCATTCCGGTCGGCATCTCGAAGTTCTGGTTCACCGCCAGGAACTCACCGTGCGGCAAGCACGACACTGCCGGACACGGCATCCGTCTTTATCCGACCGGTCCCCAGACCGGAGAGACGATTACGAACTCGCAGAGCTGCGCCGGCTGGCACACGTACACCGAGCAGCCGGCAAGCGCCGCGAAGCTGAAGAGCATTCTCACGGATCTGAAGTCGGGCAGCTACGTCAGTCCTCCGGTGGAGGCCAACGTCGACAGCTTTCAGTTCACCGGGGGCGCGGTTGCGACAGCGTTCAACAACATGAAGCTGCTCTACGAGACGAGCAAGAACAGCTCGGGTACATGGACGACGATCGTGCCGGTTTACGAAGCCGCCGATTGCGCCAACCCGCAGGGAGCGATCAAGATCGTCGGATTCGCGACAGCCTATATTTATTCGGTCACGACTTCGCCGGCCAATACGATCGATGCCACCATCGACTGTAACATCGTCGACTTTGGCGAAGGCGGCGGCGACGACTATGGTACCCTGGTTGGCAGCCCGGGTATGGTCCAATAGCGGACCAGTTCCGGGCCTGAAGGCAGAGAGAGAATGACGGGAAGAATTGGGGTACGACTCGAAATCTACAACGACAGCGTTCGGCAGGCGCTGGAACAGTATGTCGGGGCGTTGCCGGATTTCGTGCTTCGCCGCGAAGACGAAACCTCCCTTCCCCAGTTGCTCGTTCTGGAGCTCGACGCGACCGATCCGGACGAGACGTTCGCTCGCATCCGGACCGTCCAGCAGTCCTCGCCGTCGACGGAGATCTTCATTACCTCCGCGCGGATGGATCCGCAGCTGCTGCTCGAGGTCCTGCGCGCGGGCGTCAAGGAGTTCCTGACCCAGCCCCTGCGGCCGGACGAAGTCCAGCAGGCCTTCCAGCGTTTTCGCGAACGGCACGTCGAGGCGGGCGCCGTCGATACGCGTCGCAGCGGCAAGGTCATCTCGATCGTCGGCGGCAAGGCCGGCATCGGCACGACGACGATTGCAGCGAGCCTGGCCGCCGCGCTGCGGGCCAACGGCGCGGCCGTTGCGATCGTCGATCTCAATCTCCGCGGCGGTGACGTCCCGGCGTTCTTCGACATCAACCCGATCCGCAGCCTGCGCGATCTCGACCTCGACCTTTCGCGCCTCGACCATGCGTTCCTGAGCGAGATGCTGTCCAAGCACGCATCCGGCGTCGAAGTGCTTCCGCTCGGCGATTCGGAGCTGTCCGGCGGGCACGTCACGTCCGAATGCGTGGATCGCTGCGTCAAAATGATGCGCAGCATGTTCGACTTCGTCGTGGTCGACTGCGGCCACAACATCGACATGTCCTCGTACGCTGCGCTCACGCTGTCGACGCACGTGCTGCTGGTCGCCGTGCTGACGGTTCCGGTCGTGCGCCGCACCAAACGCCTCCTCGACGCGCTGCGCGGTGAGGAAGGCTCCGGGCTCGACCCGAACGTGATCAGCCTGATCGTCAATCGCTACGCCGATCGCGACGAGCTGATCCTGACCGAAGCCCGCAAGGTTCTCGGTCTCAAGGCGCAGTGGAAGCTGCCGCAGGATTTCGAGGCGGCGGTCGACGCGTTGAACGGCGGGCAGCCGGTGGTGAGCCACGCTCCGAGGTCTGCACTGTCGAAGGAGATCAAGAAGATCGCCGCCGAGCTGTACACGCCGGAGTCCGGTGCGTCACGAACGTCGTTCCTGTCGGGCATGTTCCGGTCGGTCAGCGACCGGATCACGAAGCCGACACCATCGGTAGCCTGACGTTCACAGCGAGGGCTGTGCTATATAGACACGCGAGTGGCGGCAGCCGTCACGGGGGAGAAGGGAGGGACCAGCGATGGGATTGCCGGCAAGTGCAGGAAAGGGATTGACGGGAGCCAGCCCTTCGCTGGCGGGTTACCACGAGCTCAAAGGCCGCGTCCATGAGCGTGTGATCGAAGTCCTCGATCTCTCTGCAGCAGCTGCTCTCGACGAAGAGTCTCTCAAGCGCGAGCTCGGCCGCCTCATCCAGCGCATCCTCACGGAAGAACAAGTCCCGCTCAACATGCGGGAGAAAGAGCAGCTCGTCGTCGACATCCAGAACGAGGTGCTCGGATACGGACCGCTCGAGCCGCTGCTGAACGACCAGACCATCTCCGACATCCTCGTCAACAATTACCAGAACGTCTACGTCGAGCGCGCGGGCAAGCTGCACCGCGCCGACTGCCGCTTCCGCGACGACGTTCACCTGCGCAAGATCATCGACCGCATCGTCAGCGGCGTCGGCCGCCGCATCGACGAGTCGATGCCGATGGTCGACGCACGCCTTCCGGACGGATCCCGAGTCAACGCGATCATTCCGCCGCTGTCGCTCGACGGCCCGGCGGTCTCGATTCGTAAGTTCAGCCGCGACCCGCTGATGCTCGGCGACCTCATCAACAAGAAGTCGCTGACTCCCGAGATCGGCGAAGTGCTTCAGCGCATCGTCCGCGCCCGCCTGAACGTGATCATCTCGGGCGGTACCGGCACCGGAAAGACGACGATCCTGAACATCCTCTCCGGGTTCATCCCCGGCGACGAGCGCATCATCACGATCGAGGACTCGGCCGAATTGCAGCTGCGCCAGGAGCACATCGTGCGGCTCGAGACGCGTCCTCCGAACGTCGAAGGCAAGGGCGAAATCACGCAGCGCGATCTCGTCAAGAACTGCCTGCGTATGCGCCCCGACCGCATCATCCTCGGCGAAA
Source organism: Candidatus Limnocylindrales bacterium (assembly GCA_035571835.1). Classification (NCBI taxonomy): domain Bacteria; kingdom Bacillati; phylum Chloroflexota; class Candidatus Limnocylindria; order Candidatus Limnocylindrales; species Candidatus Limnocylindrales bacterium. The sequence goes on from DATNBU010000013.1 coordinate 63,288, forward strand.
TTCGAAGCGGCGAAGCACTGGACATGCTCCAGGCCATGAACACCGGTCACGACGGATCGCTGACCACCGTCCACGCCAACACGCCGCGCGACGCGCTCACCCGTATCGAGACGATGGTTGCCATGGCCGGCCTCAATCTGCCGACCAAGGCCATGCGTCACTACATCGCATCCGCCATCGACGTGCTGATCCAGATGACGCGTATGTCGGACGGCACGCGCAAACTGACGAGCCTGTCGGAGATCACCGGCATGGAAGGCGAGGTCGTCACGCTGAACGACGTCTTCGCGTTCACGCAGAGCGGCATCGACGGGCAGGGTCGCGTCAAGGGCAAGTTCGCGGCCACCGGCATCCGTCCGAAGTTCGTGCAGAAGTTCGAGTCCCTCGGCCTGCACGTGCCGCCCGATCTGTTCAATCCGCACCGCATCTACGAGATCTGAGAATCGCCATGTCGCTGCCGCTGCTCGTATCCGTTGCCATCTTCGTCTCGATCCTGCTGCTGATCATGGGCCTGTACTACCTGTACGACCAGGCCGCCTACGGCGATCCGACCGCTGCCGCGCGCCGCATGCGGCTGACGATGGACGACGAAGCCCGCGCCGCCGCGATCGACATCGTACGTCGCGACGCGATGAACAAGGACGAGTGGTACACCGCGTTCGCCAACCGGATTGCGCTGCTGGCACAGGTCAAGAAACTGCTGCGGCAGGCGAACAGCGACATGCCGGTCAGCGTGTTCCTGCTGATCACGACGGTGTGCGGCACGATCGGTGCGGTGCTCGGGATTTACGGACGTTTCGGCACGTTGTGGATCCTGGGATTCGCCGCCGGCCTTGGTGCGCTTCCGTACGCGTTCCAGCGTCGACGGCGCACGAAGCGCCTCAAATCCATCGAAATGCAGCTTCCGGATGCACTCGACCTGATCGCCCGCACGCTCATGGCCGGACACGCGTTCATCATGGGCCTGAAGATGGTCAGCGAGCAAATGGACGATCCCATCCGCACGGAATTCCGAAAAGCGTTCGACGAAATCAGTTTCGGCGTCTCGGTGGCCGAAGCGATGAAAGACCTGTCGCAGCGCGTCGACCTGATCGATCTCAAGTTTTTCGTGACGTCGCTTCTCGTGCAGCTCGAGACCGGCGGTAATCTTGCCGAAATCATCCAGGGCATCGCGTCGCTGATCCGTTCGCGCTTCGAGCTCTACGGAAAGATCCAGACGCTCTCGGCAGAAGGCAGGATTTCCGCCCTGGTCATGTTCGTGCTGCCGTTCGCGCTGGGCGTGGCGCTCTACCTCGTCAACCCCACGTACATTTCTCTGCTGTGGTCCGATCCCGCCGGAATCAAAATGCTCAAAGGTGGATTCTTCTTCATGCTCCTCGGACTTTACGTCACCCGGCGCATGATCGCGATCAAGGTCTGAGCAGGAAGGACGATGGAACCGGATCCGACCAATACAACGCCGCTTCTGTATATCTCCATGGCCGCGTTCGCGTCGTGCTTCATCGCCGTCTACGCGATCGCCGAGTTCGTCGACCTTGCGCGCAAGCGGCGCGAGACGAGGGCCCGCGTGATCGGCTCGGGCGGCACCGACGGCACCAACCGACAGGAAGAGAAGACCGGATTCGGATACTTCCGCGAGCTCATCGTCGGCATGCTCAAGCGCATCGGCGAGGCCAACCAGGGTAACGAGAAAGCGCCGCAGGGCTCCGCGCTCGCGCAGCGCCTGATGAGCGCCGGATACCGGCGCGAAGCGGCTCCGTCGATCTTCACCGGCGTCAAGGTGCTGTTCGCCGTCGTCCTGCCGGCCGTTGTCTTCATCCTGCCGGTGCACGCACTCGACGAAGCTCCGATCCTGCAGAGCTCGCTCATGTACCTCGCGCTGGCTGCGGTCGGCCTGTACGGGCCGGAGCTGTGGCTCTACCAGACTGCGAAGACGCGCAAGACCCGCATCACGAACGGCTTTCCCGACGCGCTTGATCTGCTCGTCGTGTGCATCGAAGCCGGTCTCGGCCTTGACGCGGCAATCTTTCGTACCGGTGTCGAGCTCGCGCTGCCGCATCCGGACCTGTGCGAGGAGCTGCATCTCGTTTCGCTCGAGCTTCGTGCGGGTCTTCCGCGCGCGCAGGCGCTGACAAACCTCGGCTGGCGCGCCGACATTCCCGAAGTGAAAAGCCTCGTCGCACTGCTGATCCAGACCGACCGCTTCGGAACGAGCGTCGGTCAGGCGCTGCGCGTGCATTCCGATGCGATGCGCACGGCGCGCACGCAGCGCGCGGAGGAGATGGCAGGCAAGCTTCCGGTCAAGCTGCTCTTTCCGCTGATGTTCTTCATCTTCCCGTCGATTTTCATCGTGATTCTCGGTCCTGCAGTCATCCAGGGCGTGCGGATCCTGCTGCCCGCACTCGCCGGCAAGTAGACGGGCAGACAAACCGGCAAATAACTGGCAAGTGACTGGGCAGAACCGGGAACGCTCGGCGATATGCGCCCCCTCCCGAACAAAGGCACATCAAGTGAAGACTGGTACGAAAAGGTTCGCAGGGATCGCGATCATGCTGGCAGCAGGCGCCCTTCTGGGCGGTTGCTCGGTGCCGAAGTTTCTCCAGGAGCCGTTCGAGAAGGGTGTCTACGAAGACATCATGGAGCGTCAGGCGCAGGGCGTTCCGGTCGAGGAAGACACGCTCAAGAATCTTCCGTCGATGACCGCCGCCGACTACGAAAAGCTCGGCGACACCTACCTGACACGCGGTCAGATGGGCCTTGCACGGTCGAAATACCAGAAAGCGCTCGAGCTGCATCCCGGTGACTGGAAGCTCGAGTACAAGATCGGCACCGTTTATCTGCGCCAGGACATGCCCGGCGAAGCGCTTCCGTATTTCCAGTCGATGACCAGGCACGATCCGTCGAACTCACGCGGCTGGGAAGGCGAGGGACGAGCGCTGCTGGCGACCAAGGATCACGAAGGAGCCGAAGCCGCGCTCAAGAAAGCCGTCCGCCTCGAGTCGGGAAACTGGAAGGCACAGCAGGCGCTCGGGATGCTGTACGACGATCTCGGCCGCCCCGACGATGCGATCGTCGCATACAAGGCCGCGCTTCGCGTGCGCCCCGTCGAAGCCTCGATCCTGAACAACCTCGGCGTCGCGTACTACCTGAAGAAAGACTATCCGCAGTCGATCGAGACGCTCGAGAAAGCGCTACGCACGGCCCGGCCCGAAGATCGCCGGCGCGTCTACAACAACCTCGGCCGCGCATACGCCCGCTCGGGACAGTATCCGCGCGCCGTCGACTCGTTCCGCCGCGGCTCCGAGCTGGCCGTCGCGTACAACAACGTCGGCATCGTGCTGCTCGAGCAGGACAAGCCGTCGGAAGCCGCCGGTTGTTTCGAGAAAGCGATGAAGGTGAGCACGCACTTCTATGCGGCGGCGCAGGAAAACCTCGTCATCGCACGCGACCGCGCGAAAGCCGGCGGATCGGGCCGCGGCGAAACCGCCTGTCCCTGATCGAGCGCTCGCCGGAAGCATTGCGCCGCACACCACATGGCGTAAACGCGAACGTCGGCATTTCGCGTTGCGCGTCGCTGCGTGCTACGCCAACTCCTTTCGAGGAGGTTCCCGATGCGCGCGGTTGTCTGCAAGGAATTCGGTCCACCCGAATCGCTCGTCGTTGACGAGGTCCCGTCGCCCGAGCTCGGCTCCGGCCAGGTTCGCATCGGCGTCGATGCCTGCGGGATCAATTTTCCCGACACGCTGATCATCGAGAACAAGTACCAGTTCAAGCCTTCGCTTCCGTTCTCGCCGGGCGGCGAGGCTGCCGGCGTGATCACCGAGATCGGCGACGGAGTCTCCGGCTGGAAGATCGGCGATCGTGTCATTGCGATGTGCGGCTGGGGCGGATTCGTCGAAGAGATGGTGATGGACCCGTCGCGCCTGATGCGCACGCCCGAGGCCATGGACAGCATCACCGCCGCCGGCTTCACGATGACGTACGGGACGTCGCATTATGCGCTCAAGGACCGGGCCGCTCTGCGCGCGGGCGAGACGCTGCTGGTCCTTGGAGCAGCCGGCGGCGTCGGTCTGGCCGCGGTCGAGATCGGAAAAGCGATGGGCGCGCGGGTGATCGCTGCCGCGAGCAGCGACGAAAAGCTCGAGGTCTGCCGCCGCTACGGCGCGGACGAATGCGTGAACTACGAGCGCGAAAACCTGAAGGACAGGATTCGCGAGATCACCGCCGGGCACGGCGCCGACGTGATCTACGATCCGGTCGGCGGCGACCTGTTCGACGTCGCGTTCCGAACGATCGGCTGGGAAGGGCGCTATCTGGTCATCGGGTTTGCTGCCGGACGCATTCCGTCGCTGCCGATGAACCTGGTGCTGCTCAAGGGTTGCCAAGTGGTCGGCGTATTCTGGGGAGCGTTCACCGCACGCGATCCCGAGCGCAACCAGCAGAACCTTGCCGAGCTCGCCGAGTGGTGCGCGAACGGAACGCTGAAACCGCTCGTCAGTGCGACCTATCCGCTCGAGCAGGCCGGAACCGCTCTTCGATCGATGCTCGATCGCAAGGTCACTGGCAAGGTCGTCCTCGTCACGAACCGGGACGCGGCCTGATGCCGTTTCCGCCGCGCGCAATGCGCCAGCTCGTGTCCCGGCGGCTGCGGCAATACCGCACGCTGCTCGTGCCGTTCGTCGTGCTCTCCGCTTCGCTCGCGGCGCCGCCGCCGATGGCGTGCGCGTACAGCGTGCCGCTGATCTGGCACGTCGAGACCGACGACGGCAAGACCGTCGATTCGCACGACGCCGACCAGCCGGTCAATCCGGCCTCGGTCGTCAAGCTCGCAACCTCGCTGCGCGCGCTCGAAACGCTCGGCCCCGATCGCCGCTTCACGACGACGTTCGGAGTCGTCGATTCCGGCGCGGCGAACAACGCCAGTGTGGAGGGCCTTGTCGTCGAGGGCGGAGCCGATCCCGACTTCCACTTCGAGAACGCGCTGATGGTGGCGCGCGAGCTCGTGAGCGCCGGCGTCGTCAATGTTCACGGCGACCTGCACGTCGGCGCGACGTTCTGGATGGGATGGGAGCGCGGCACCGTCGGCCGCGAGCCGGATCCGATCAAGCGCCGGCTCGACATGGGACGCCGCCTGCTGGCGGCATGGTCGCCGTCGACGTGGACCGCCGAGGAAAAGAAGAGCTGGGCCGAGATTGCCGAAAAACGGCACTGGGATCCCGCGCATCCTCCGGCCATCCACGTGTCGGGAGGCCCGCGCACCGACATGCCGCCGAAATGGCGACCGGTCGTCGAGCATCGCTCCGAGCCGCTCATCGTTGCGCTCCGGCGCTTCAACGTTTTCTCGAACAATGACATCGAACGTCTCGACGCATCGATCGGACCGGCTTCGGAGCTCTCGGCTTTCTTCGAAAAGCGCTGGGGCGCGGACGGCCGCAAGACGAGCTTCGCGACGTCGTCGGGACTGAATGCCAACCGCATGACGCCACGCCTGATCGTGCGTCTTCTTCGCGATCTGCGCGCATCGCTCGCCGCCAAGGGGCACGTTCCGGCCGACATGATGCCGGTCCTCGGCTGCGGCGAGAGCACGCTCTACGAGCTCTTTCCTCGGCTGCGCGAGAGCGGCGATGCCAACGGGCTCGTCGGCAAGACCGGCACGCTCAACCTCCAGGACGGCGGCGTCTCGGCGCTGGCCGGATTCGTGCCGGTCAGCCCCGGCCTGCTGTTCTTCGTGGCCGCGCCGGGGGCCGGAAACGAGCTGCCGAAGGCGAGGGGAGCCGAGGAGGACTTCGTCCGCACGGTTCTGCTGCGCGCCGGACCGGTTCCGCCCGTGAAATGTCCTGCACCGGTCCCGACTTCGGCCGACGAGGCAAGCGTCGTGCGCGTGACGCGCTGACGCGCAGCCGGCGGCCCGCACGACCAGCAGAAGCTACGTGGCTCCGCAGCCGGCGGGGCGGTTGTAATCACGCCACGTTGCTGACAAATCACGCATTATCGTCGGCGGCCCGGCGGGTCCGGGCCATTACCGCAACCTGCGGCGACGACAACATTCCAGCAGAGCTTTTGCGGAGGAGACAGTCTCGATGTCCGATCTCGTTCCTGCCCATGGCGGGTATGTCGAACCCATTTCCTGCAGCGTTCCCGAAAAAGAACAGGCCGCCTTCCGTGCCGCCGCCGACAAGCTCGTGCGGGTCCCGGTCTCGGATGCCGACCTCTCGACGGTCTATCGTTTCGGTGACGGCGCGCTGACGCCGCTGACCGGACCGATGGACTCGACCACCTACAACCGCGTGCTCGACGAGATGGTCATCGTTCACGACGGCAAGAAGTACGCGTGGAGCATTCCGCTGTCGCTGCCGGTCACGAGCGAGCTGGCGGCAAAGCTGTCGGCAGGCCAGGAGGTCGCCCTCGTCAACTCGGCCGGCGACATCGTCGCGACCCTCGAGATCACCGATGTGTTCGAGTGGGACAAGCCGCGCTACCTTTCCAAGGTCTACCTGACCGACCGTACCGACCATCCCGGCGCCGACATGGTGCTCAAGGGCGACGCCGACAAGACCCATCTCATCGGCGGGACGATCCGCGTGCTGCCGCAGCCGAAGAATCCGAGCTTCGGCAAGTACGTGCTCAGCCCGCGCGAAGTGCGCGCGCTGATCCGTGCGCACGGCTGGGACCGCGTGGTCGCATTCCAGACCCGCAACCCGCTGCACCGCGCGCACGAATACGCGCTCGTCTACGGGCTCGAGCAGCTCATCCGCCAGGGTCACAACGCAGCGGCGGCGCTGAACCCGCTGGTCGGCGAGACCAAGGGCGACGACGTCAATGCTGAGATCCGCATGCAGACATACGAGGCCCTGATTGCCTCGCGCGGCATCGGCGAAGGCGACAGCGATCCGACGTTGTGGGAACCGCGCGGCGAAAGCGTGCCCGACCGTGTCATCCTGCTCGGACTCGACATCAAGATGTTCTACGGCGGCCCGCGCGAGGCCGTCATGCATGCGATCTACCGCCAGAACTTCGGCTTCACCGATATCGTCATCGGCAGGAAGCATGCCGATGCGCCGTACCACGACGGCACGGCGATCTGGGGCGACTTCGACGCGCAGGACATCTTCGACAACCTGCCCGGCGAGCTGCACATCAAGCCGCTCAAGGTCGGCTTTGCCGCGTACTACGATTCGGCCGGCCGCGTCGACCTGATGGACAACCACAAGGACGAAAAGCCGGTGTTCATCTCGGGCAAACAGGTTCGCCAGACTCTGCTCGAGGGCAAGGAAGTCGATCCGCGCATCATGCGTCCGAGCACGTCGCGCATCCTGGCCGACGCAATGTCGACCCAGGCGGCCTGAATCCCAGACAGAAGCGGGATCGTGTCGTCGCAGCGATGACCGATCCCGCTTCCAGCCCCGCTCCTTACGACCCGCGATCTCGGAAAATCGGGGTCAGACACCGATTTCGGCAAATCGGTGTCTGACCCCGATTTCCATCCTGGACCGCCGCGCCTGATCCGCCTTGTTGCGGTGAGAGCGACCACAGCCGCGGGCTTTACACAGGTGCGTTCAATCGGGATAAGTCCCGGCGCGCCGATCCACCCTCCGAGTTCCAAGGCGCAGAGCGTAGCTTATGAAAACACACAAGTTCCTGTCCCGAATCCTGACGGTCGCGATCCTCGCGACAGCCGCAGCATCGCCCGCACAGGTCTGCATGCCGGCTCACGACTGCGGCGACATCAACGACGATTCGCAGGTCAGCGTTGCCGACGCCCTGAGCGTCCTGCGGCGTGCGATCGGGCTGACGGTCACCCTGTCCTGCTCGTGCAACGGCGGTGAGCAGTGCCCGATCGGCGGGCTTACCGAGACCGGGCAGACGACCTGCTGGGATCCGCTCGACGTCAGCTTTCCGATCGACACGATCGACTGCGCGACGTCCGCCACGGTACAGGACGGCAAGATCAAGGCCGGCGTCACCAATCAGTTCATCGACAACGGCAACGGCACCATCACCGACACGCGCTCGACGCTGACCTGGGAAAAGCTCTCCGACGACAGCGATCCGCTGCACGACTACGACAATGCGACCTACCAGTGGTCGGGCGCGTACAACAAGATCCTCCAGCTCAACAACAGCGCGTTCGCCGGTCACACCGACTGGAGACTGCCGAACATCCGCGAGCTGACGACGCTGCTCGACTTCAGCGCGACCAACGTCGGCGGCGCGCCGAACACGTTCCCGATCTTCAACAGCGGATGCGCGTCCGGCTGCACGCCACTGGCCTGCAGCTGCACCAAGTCCGCGTCGTACTGGACGTCGACCACCACGCAGCCGAGCCCGCAGAACGCGTGGTACATCTCGTTCCAGAACGGACAGACCACCAACACGACCAAGACCGTGTACCAGTACGTGCGCGCGGTCCGCGGCGGCTACTAGGATCGGCATGCGCTCTCGCTTCCGCGAAAGAAGCGGCGCGCAGCTGACCCATCGATCCGCAAGGATGAAACCGCTGAACCGAATCCTCTCGAGAGTCGTGCTCGCTTCCGTCGCGCTGGCCCCGTGCTCCGCCGCGGCCGCGCAGATCTGCGACGTGACGATCGCCGTCGACGGCACCGGCAGTCTCGGCGGCCTCGAGATGCGCATCGGCTACGGTAGCGCGGACGGCGCGTTCGTCGGCAGCGGTGATGCGGTGTCCTGTACCGGGCTTGCCGACGGCGCCTATCAGTCGGCGCGTCACGACACGATCGCCGAAAGCCTCGACCTCGGCCTGCTGTCGGTGATCGGCGTCCCGCTTCCAGGAGATTTCTGGCGCTGCCAGTTCCAGAGCAACTCGGCGGTGCCGACCGCAAACCAGTTCAGCGTCACCATCGACGAATCCATGGATCCGCAGCTCGCGCCGCTGGCGGTGACGGGCCATGTCAGCGCGATCTTCTGTTCGCAGCAGGCCGTCTGCGGAAACGGTGTCGTCGAAGGCACCGAGGAATGCGACACCGGCGCAGCAAGCGTCGCGTGTACGTCGGGCTGCAAGCTCACGAGAAACTCGCAGCGCTGCCGCGTGCGCTTCCGCGTCAGCGGCGCGACGCCGCTCGGCGGGCTGCAGTTCTGGGTCAACTATGCGGCCGCGAACGGCGATTTCGAAGGCACCGGCGCGTCGGTGTCCTGCAGCGAAGCGCTCGCGTCCTCGCTGACCGCCGTGCTCGACCGCGACGCGGATCACGAGCTGCGACTCGGATTGATCTCTCCCGGTGCAATTCCTCTTCCGGCGGATCTCTGGGAGTGCAGCTTCCTTACCAATGCTTCACCGCTGCAGCTCGGCTCGATGCAGATCCAGAACGTGATTGCGACCAACGTCGAAGCCAAGGTCGTCTCCGCCTCCGTCGTGCCGATCAGCGATGGTTGCATCAACGGCCCGTACTGCGGCGACGGGCATCTCGACGCCGGCGAAGCCTGCGACGACGGAAACCAGATCGGAACCGATGCCTGTACCAACGGCTGCACGGTTGCCGCCTGTGGTGACGGCATCGTTCGCGCCGGAGTCGAGCAGTGCGACGACGGCAACCTCGCCGCCGGCGACTGCTGCTCGGCCTGCAGCTTCGAAGCGGCCACCACCGTCTGCCGGGGCGCGACAGGAATCTGCGACCTTGCCGAAAATTGCACCGGCGCCAGCGGCGCGTGCCCGACCGATCTCAAGAAGACCACCGTGTGCCGTGCGCCGGCCGGCGTCTGCGATCTTGCGGAGGTCTGTTCGGGATCGGCGAACGACTGCCCGACCGACCTCAAGAGCACGTCGGTGTGCCGGGCTTCTACGGGGCTGTGCGACCTCACCGAAAGCTGCAACGGCGTCGCCGGCGGTTGCCCGGCGGATGCCTTTCAGCCCGCCACGACCGCATGCACGAGCGACGACAACGCCTGCACCGACGACAAGTGCGACGGCGCCGGCACGTGCGCGCATTCGAACAACACGCTGGCGTGCGACGACGGCTTGTACTGCAACGGCGGCGATTCCTGTTCGAGCGGAACCTGCAGCCAGCACACGGGCAATCCGTGTCCGGGCGCCGACGGCGACGGTGACTGCACGGAGTCGTGCCTCGAAGCGCAGGACAACTGCAACGGCAACGATCCCGACCAGGCGATCTGCAACGACGGCAACGCTGCGACGTTCAACGACCGGTGCAGCTCCGGCCTGTGCGTCGGCAGCACCTCAAATGTCATCTGCGGCGACGCCGACGCGAACGGCGTCGTCAACGCGACCGACGCTCTCAAAGTGCTTCGGACGGCCGTCGGACAGGTGGGAGTCAGCTGCCCGCTCTACCTTTGCGACACCGACAAGAATGGCCTGGTCCAGGCAGGCGACTCGCTGCGAGTGCTGAAAAAGGCGGTAGGACAACCGACCGACCTCCAGTGCCCGCCTGCTCCGTGACGAACAGCCGAGTCGTCACGGCGTAGCTCTCGTCGAATTTCGATCTGCGTCGCTAAAACACGATCTCGACCTCTTCCTGCGAAATGATCCTGCGGGTGTAGGCGATCACCGGCCCGGCCGGTACAATCGCTGACCTGGCGGGACGGTTCGTGGCGAGGGGGAACAAGTTGCAATCACATGCACCGGCAAGGGCGCGCCTCGCGATGGCGCTGCTGTCGGCCGTGGTGCTGCTCGTGCAGATCTCGGCGACCCGTCTCCTGTCGGCGACGGTCGCATATCACGCGGCCTTTGCCGTTCTGGCGCTCGTCATGCTCGCGCTCGCAGGTTCGGCGACGGCGGTATACCGCGACCGTTCACGCGCCGGCTCCGCACCGCTCGGGCTCGATCCTGCCGCGCGCATGGCTTCGTTTGCCGGCCCCGTCGTCGCGGCGACCGGTCTCGTCTACATCGCGGTCGGCGCGGTCTCCTGGCCCGGCGAGATCTATCAGGCTGCGCACTTCGCGGCGGCCGCGATCGGCTTCTACTCGACGTTTCACATCTGCGGATACGTGGTCGCGTGGCTGCTTTCGTCGTGGCCCGAGGACATCGGACGCGTCTATTTCGCCGACCTCGTCGGTGCGGCCGCCGGTTGTCTGGTTGCCGTTCCCGCGCTGACCGCTTTCGCTCCGGTGCAGCTGCTGTGCATCTGCGGCGCGGTCGCGAGCGGCGCCGGCGTGCTGCTGGCGGGAAGCCAGCGTGATCGCCGCAACGCCATCGCGGCGACCGCCGTGCTCGTCGGCGTTGCCGTTGTCGTCGTTCTCGAACCGTCGTGGGTGCGGCTGCGCTCGGCCAAGCATCAGGACCAGGCCAGCGTACTGTTCGAGAAATGGAATCCGCTCGCCCGCGTGACGGTCAGCCCCGAGATGCCGGGCACGCTTGCGGCCGTCGAGCTGCTCTCCACGAGGCAGTCGCCGGAGCAGACGCGCGCCGACATGAAACGCTGGAGCGCGGGATGGGGCATCAGCGAGAAATGGAAAGGCGCCCCGCCCGAAGCGATGTGGATCGAGCTCGACACCGACGCCGGCACGCAGATTCTCGAAGGCGGCGGTACGCGGCCGCTTGCTGATTTCGACACGCTCAAATGGGACGTCACGGCCGCGGCGTACTGGCTCGCTCCCGGCGGTCTCGATCGTACGTTCGTGATCGGCGGCGGCGGCGGACGCGACTTTCTTACGGCGCTCGCGTTCGGCGCCAGGCACGTCGACGTCGTCGAGCTCAATCCGCTGGTCGTGCGCGCCGTCGAGACGCAGTTCGGCGATTATTCGGGTCGCCCGTATTCGCGCGCCGGCGTGAGCTACCGCCTCGGCGATGCGCGCAGCGAGCTGTCGCGCACACCCGAGCGCTACGACCTCATCCAGATGTCGATGATCGACACATGGGCGGCCTCGATGACCGGCGCGCTGATGCTGTCGGAAAACGCGCTCTACACGCGCGAAGCGTTTCATTCCTACCTCTCGCATCTGACCGAGGACGGCATCTTCGCGGTCTCGCGCTGGTACGGCGCCGATACGTATGCGGAGACCGCGCGCGTCATCGCGCTGATGGGAGAGGCGCTGCGCTCGGCGGGCGTCAGCGCTCCCGAAGACCACATCGCGGTCGTCTTCAACGCGTCGTCGCCGCACCAGAGCTGGGTTGCGACGTGCATGATGAAGCAGAGCGCGCTGACCGACGCCGACCGCTCCACGCTCGCGCGCGTTGCCGATGAAAAAGGCTTCGCCGTGCTGTGGCCGCCGACGGCCGGAGGCGTGCGCCACCGCATGGACATCGCGGCGCTCGCGCGAGGCGATCTGTCGGCGGCCGCGGCCGACGGCTTCGACGTGACGCCGCCGACCGACGAGCGGCCGTTCTTCTTCTACACGAGCCGGACCAGCAACGGCGGACGCGTGCCGATCCTTTTCGGATCGATCCTCGCGATCGCGCTCGTGGCCGGCCGCATCCTGGTCTTTTCCCCGCTGAAGGAGATCGAAGCATCGCGTCCGCCGGAGGCGCGTTTCACGGCGGCCGACGCGCCTGCGGAGATCGCGTATTTCGCCGCCATCGGCATGTCGTTCATGGCGGTCGAGCTCGGCGTGCTGCAGCGCTACATCGTCTTCCTCGGCCATCCCACCTACGCGCTCTCGGTGGTGCTGTTCTCGCTGCTTTTGTCGACGGCGCTCGGCAGCCTGTTGGTCGCGCGCTGGCGGGGCGTGGCGCGAATCGGGTTTCCGGCGCTTCTCGCCATGCTCGCCCTGACGATCTTCGTCGTCCCCGGCCTGCTCGAAGCCTGGCACGGCTGGCCGCTCGCGAGCCGCGTCTTCGCAGCGGCAGCATTGATCGTGCCGCTCGGCGTCTGCATGGGAACTGCGCTACCGACCGGCATTGCGACCCTGTCGCGGGCAGGTTCGGATCGCCTCGTGCCGTGGATGTGGGCCATCAACGGGCTTGCGGGAACGATTGCGTCGGTTGCCGGCATGTTTCTCGCGATGGAGACCGGCTACACGGTGCTGCTGTTCGTCGCGGCGATCGGCTACGTCGGCGCATGGCTTGCGCTGCAGCGTTTCCGGCCGCAGGTGGCAGCATGAAACGCGCACCGGGCTTCCAGCCGGCCGCAAGGCATGTTGAAATGGGATCTTCCTGATGCAATCCGCTTCTCTCCGTCATCCGCGCCTGCGCCTGGTCGCGCTGTGCTTCCTGATGCTGTTCGTCGAGCTCGCGCTCATCCGGTGGTCCGGCTCGAACATCGTCTACCTGTCGTACTTCTCCAATTTCGTGCTGCTCGGGAGCTTTCTCGGCATCGGCGTCGGCTTCCTGCGTTCGGACGCGAAGACCGACCGTTTTCAGCTCGCGCCGATCGGCCTCGGACTGTTCGTTCTCTACGTGTACCTGTCGCCGGTCACGATCGACCGTACCGGCGAAAGCCTGATCTTCTTCGGCGAGCTGCGTCCGTCCGGTTTCCCGATCTGGGCCACGCTGCCGATCGTGTTCCTTGCCGTTGCAATCGTCATGGCAATGATCGGCGAGGGCGTCGCGCGCCAGTTCGCGCGCTTCGATCCGCTCGACGCCTACCGGCTCGATATCACCGGCAGCATCATCGGGATCGTCGTGTTCTCGAGCCTGTCGTTCGCGTGGGCCCCTCCGGTCGTCTGGGGCGTAGTCGCCGCGGCGCTGCTGCTGTGGCTCGTCGATCTCGACTTCCGGAGTCCGCGCACACTCGTTTCGGTGGCTGCGCTCGGCGTGATGATCCTTGCGCTCGGGGCCGAGTCGATGCAGCCCGGCTACTTCTGGTCGCCGTACTACAAGGTTCGCGTCGACGGTGACCGCGTAAGCGTCAACGGGATTCCCCATCAGCACATGGGAACGCCCGAGCAGCGGCGCCGCGACGAAGAGTTCTACTTCCTGCCGTACTCGTACCGGGCCGCCAAGGGACCGCCGAAGAACGTGCTGATCGTCGGTGCCGGCACCGGCAGCGACGTGGCCATCGCGCTCGCCGAAGGCGTCGAGCACATCGACGCCGTCGAGATCGACCCGCGCCTGCAGCAGCTCGGCGTGGCCCTCCATCCGAGCCATCCGTACGACGACAGCCGCGTCGACGTGCACATCGACGACGGGCGCGCGTTCCTGCAGCGCTCGGACAAGCTTTACGACGTCATCCTGTTCGCACTGCCCGACTCGCTGACGCTGGTGGCGGGGCAGTCTTCGCTGCGGCTCGAGAGCTATCTTTTCACGCTCGAATCGATGCAGACCGCGCGCGCGCATCTCGCGCCCGGCGGCGAGTTCGCGATGTACAACTTCTACCGCGAGCCGTGGCTGGTCGATCGCCTCGCGGGCACGCTCGAAGCGGTCTACGGACACGCGCCGTGCATCTTCGAGAGGGGATCGGACGAAGGCGGGCTCGCGGTGATGGCGGCCAGCCCGGATGCGGCCACGCTGTCGTGCCCGGAGCGCTGGAAGGCTGCCGGCGAAGCCGTGCCGCCGCCGGCAACCGACAACCATCCGTTCCTGTACCTGCGCTCGGATTCGATTCCCGGCTTCTATCTTGTGACGATCTCGCTGATCCTTCTGTGCTCGGCGCTGATGATCAAGGTGGTCGGCGGATCGTACCGCTCGATGACGAGCTACGGCGACCTGTTCTTCATGGGCGCGGCGTTCCTGCTGCTGGAGACCAAGAACGTCGTGCAGTTCGCGCTGCTGTTCGGCACCACGTGGTTCGTCAACGCGGTGGTCTTCGGCGGCATCCTGCTGACCGTGCTTGCCGCGATCGAAGTCACGCGCCGGGTCCGGTTCGAGAAGCCGGAGCGCCTTTACCTCGTCCTGCTTGCCGCGCTCGCCGTAGCCTGGGCCGTTCCGGGCTCGTGGGTGCTCGATCTCGCGCTGCCGGCGCGCTTCGCCGTTGCCACCGCGCTCGCATTCGCTCCGGTGTTCGTCGCGAACCTGGTCTTCGCGCAGCGCTTCCGCGACGTCGCCGATCCGACCGCATCGTTCGGCGCCAACCTGCTCGGTGCGATGTTCGGCGGCGTGCTCGAGTACATGTCGCTGATCGTCGGATATCGCTCGCTGCTGATCGTGACCGCGTTGCTCTACGGGTGCGCGTTCCTGCTCGGACGCAGCCATTTCGCGGTCGTCCGGCAGCCCGCCCGCACCTGAGCTCAGCGCGCGGCTTCGGCGTGCTCGCCGGGGACCGCCGGACCGAGCAAGCGCCGCGCGAGTCGCCACGCCGATGCCGTCTCGCCCGTCGCCGTTTCGGCCGATTCGTCGAGCGGCTCGATCACGTGGCCTTCGCGCCGCACCAGCAGCGGATGCATTCGGAAGTCGGCGAGCCTCGTGCGGCCGTCCGCATCGCGGCGCACGACGACGTCGAGCAGCGCACCGGTGCGCGCCTGCCATTCGGCAAAATCGCAGAAAAGATTGCCGAGCGAATAGACGATCAGCTTGCCGTCGTGGACCTCGGGCGCATTCAGCACGTGGCCGTGACCGCCGACGACGAGATCGAAGCCGGCGCCGAGCAGATCGTGCGCGGCGTCCCGCTGGTCGCCGGTCGGTGCGAACGTCCACTCCTCTCCCCAGTGCGTCAGCGCGACGACGAAGTCCGCGCCGGCGCTGCGCGCACGCTGCGCATCGGCGCGGAACATCGCGTCGGCGATCTCGCGGTACTCGCCGTCCCACTCCGAAAAATTTGCGAACGCGAGCGGAAGGTCGGCCGGAGGATCTTCGAACTGGAGGTCGTCTTTCAGATAGGTATTGAGCAGGCCCGTGTACGCGAAGAACGCGACGCGGATTCCGTGAACGTCGACGACGACGAGCTGCCGGGCGAGGTCGCCTTTGGTCCGCGCGGTGCCCACATAGCGGAGCTGCCGCCGTTCGAGCTCGTCGATCGTCGACCGCATGCCGTCCACGCCCTGATCGAACGCATGGTTGTTGGCGGTCGAGAGCAGGCCGAACCCCGCGGCTTTGAGCGCATCGAGATGCGCCGGTGACCCGTTGAAGCGCACGGTGTCGTTTTCAGGTCCGACGGCGCGTCCCTCGAGCACCGGGAACTCGAGGTTGCCGACGGCCAGATCGCTCCCGTGAAGAATCGGAGCGATGCGCGCGTACGATTCGTCGAAGGATCCGCCCGGCTGCGGCGCATGCTCCATGATGTCGCCGGCAAACGTGATGCGCGCCTCCGCGGGATCCTTCGATGCGCCCTGCGGCGCAGGCGATGCTGCCGGCGTGACAGGCTGTGTACGCGCGGCCAGATCCGAAGGCGATGCGGGAGTCACGTTCGCCGCTTCGACGAACACGACCGGCGAGCTCGGCGGCCGCGAGTCGTCGGGAAGCAGCGCCGCGATCGTCGCGGCGATGGCGGCCGTGATCACGAGGTTCACGGCGCCGTCGATCGCCGTGCGCTCAGCCATCGCTCAGCCCGCTGCGCAGCCGGTAGACGGTGAACCGCGTGTTCACGAACACGGGATCGAGCTTCGCGCTCGGCTCGCGAGCCGCATCGACGAGCGGAGGAATGCGCAGCCCGTCCGAATCCCACACGAAAAAGTCGGCGCCCGTGCGCGCCAGCAATGCCGCAATGCGCTGCGGCGTGTTGCGATTGGCGTAGCAGCGATCGAACTCGCGGGCCGCGCGCCAGCCGTCGAGCGCGAGAGCGCGCCGGTCGGGCTCGGCCACGTCATCGAGACGTTCGCGCCACGTCGATACCGATTCGAGCGTCGCCGGCGGGAACAGCTTGAAGTCCACGTATGCGCCGCGCCGTGCGAACCACCGGAACGTCTCGAAGCCGGGAGGGACGATGAACATCGCGTCGGCCGGCGTCGACGTACGCGACCACTGGTAAAGCTCCGCCGCGTCCGGCGAAGGCACCGTCTCCAGGACATCGCGCCGCGCCGAGGCATCGAGCGCAATGCCGGCCAGAGCGGCGAGCAGACCGCCTAGTACGGCGCGCGGAAGGCGCACGTCGAGCTCAAGCACCCGGAGCCCGCACAGCACCGCGCCGAGAGCGAGCAGCGACGCGGACGCGGTGTTCCACGACACGAACAGACGCAGCTCGAAGACCACCGCGAGCGCGAGCGCAACGCCGGCCAGCAGATGGAACGGAACGGGGCTCGCACGCTCGACCAGGAACCGGTCGAGCCCGGCAAGCGCAACGGCCCACAGGATCACGACCAGCAGCGGAGATGTGCGCGTGAACGCAAGCAGGTACGGCGCCAGCGACGCGTGCGGAAAGCCGGTGTAAAACACCGCGCCGAGAACGAGCAGCGCCGCCTGTCCGACCGCGAGCGCCATCATGCGCGCCGCCGGCCGCTTGGCCGGAGATCTCCGGAGGAACAGCGCGCCGGCGATGGCGGCAAGGCTGAGCAGCAGCGCTCCGAGATTGCCGGTGCGGCCGATGTCGAGCGTGTACTCGTGCGGAAGCCGGAACAGGTATCCGCCGTCGATGATCTGCGTCGTCGTCCAGCCCGCCTGCTGAGAGTGTGCGAGATGCGCGGCGAGCGGCGCTAGCGCCGGCGCGCCGAGCAGCGCCGATACGAGCGCGATGGTCGCGAGCGGGCGGATCTTCGGCCCGGGCAACAGCATCGTCGCAATCGAAAGCACCATCGCTCCATGAATCGCGACCGACACGTGGCTGAGCACGGCCAGCCCGAGCGCGATGCCGCTCGCGACAGCACGCCGCCGCACGAACGCATCGTACGCGAACAGCAGGCAGGCGAGCGCCATCCACTGGCCGTGCATTGCGCCGCCGAATGCGCCGTCGTACGCGCCGCGCCCGACGCCGTTCAGCTGGCTTGCGAACGCCAGCAGGCCGAGAAACGGAAACAGCGCCGGAGACATTCCGAGCGACCGCGACAGGCGCCACGCACCGGCAACCGTCGCAACGCCGAGAAGCAGCGTCGCTGCCCAGAACCCGCGTGCGACCCCGACCGTCGCGTCGGCGATGCGGAACAGCCAGTACCAGCCGAGCGAATGCAGGCTCATCTGCTGGAGAAGAACGTCGCGCGGATACAGCGAAGGATCGGCAGCGTGGCGGAAGACCGGCAGGTACGCGAAATCGTCGAGCGACGGCAGCGGGCGGTAACCGACGGCGAGATGGATCAGTAGCGCGGTAGCGATGACGAGAGCGGGCGACAGGGCCGCCCAGTCAGGCTGCGAGGACCGGACCCGACCGGCCGCCATGCGCGTCGCGGGCTCCGAAACGATCCGGTTCATTGCGTTTCCGGAGGATACGCGGCCGCGACCGGGACGTCCAGATGCCGTGCAGCTGCCATCGGGATCGGACAGCGCTTCACGCCGGCACATGCCCGGCGGACTTCGCCATTCGAACTGCCCACACGAAGAGCGCAAGCAGCACGAAGAACAGCGGCTGGATGAACGCGTCGAGCTCCCAGGCCGGATACCCGACGTACGCGGCGGCGAGCGCGACGCGCGTGCCCAGGCCGGCTGGACGCTGCATGCGAAGCCCGGCGTCGACGAGCAGCGCCGCCGGCAGCGCGAGCAGCGCCGCGTCGTAATACTGCTGGTGCGGGCTGATCAGCATCGTGCCGAGCACCACGAGCGCGAACCACACCCGCGGCTCGAGCGAAGCGAGCAGCCGGTAGCGCCACCAGACTGCGAGCACCGCTGCGAAGCCGGCCAGAGCCGCCACCGCTGCGAACGGCTCCGGAAGCAGCACGCTGCTGACGGCCGTCCACGAAAAATGCGTATGCGCGTTGGCTGCCTGCTCGAGAGGCCGATAGGCCCGTTCGAAAGCGAGCATCGCCGCCGGCCACGCCGGCCCGCACCACAGCGACGCGGCGACCCAGTGAAGCGCGGCAATCGCCGCCGCACCCGCGATGACGCGCCACTCGCCGGCAATCACGAACGCGATGCCGGCACCGGCGGCGTACTGCGGTTTGTACGTCAGCAGCCCGAGCGCAAGCGCAGCACCGAGCGTCGACTTCCTGCAGTGCG
Organism: Candidatus Limnocylindrales bacterium; assembly: GCA_035571835.1. Classification (NCBI taxonomy): domain Bacteria; kingdom Bacillati; phylum Chloroflexota; class Candidatus Limnocylindria; order Candidatus Limnocylindrales; species Candidatus Limnocylindrales bacterium. Next base: position 82,147 of record DATNBU010000013.1, read on the forward strand.
CAAACGCGAGGCCCGCGAGCAGCGCGAACGTGATTGCGGTGTTCTGCCCGCCGAACGTCGTCTCGACCATCGGCTGAAAGCTCGCGACGACGAGCACGAGCGCGACAAGGCCTCCGCGCACGCGGCCGATGCCGGTTGCGATCGCGCAGAGCATCGCCAGACCCGCCGCAAGCGACAGCACGCAGGCGACGTCGAAGACACCAAACGCAGCGACATAGCCGAGCGGCACCAGCGGAGAGAGCGCAATCGCGAGGATTGGCGGATTGAGGTAGCCCTGGAACGCGGCCGACGGGCCGCCGAGCGTGCGCTGCTGAATCTCGCGCTGCACGTCGTAGTCGTAGAGCGACGCGCCGCTGCCTTCGTGGACCGCAACCGCGCCGGTCCAGAACGCGAGGAAATCCCCGGTTCCGGCGTCGATCCGTCCGCCGGACGGAGGTCGCAGCCCCGAGAGATGGTGTCCGACGACCGCCAGCAGAAGTGCAAGCATCAGAGCCGCGACTGCCGTCAGCAGAGGAGGGCGCGTAACCCGGTCCAGCGCCGAGCGCAGATCCGCAGCGATATTCACGGCAGAGGATTCAGGCGGAGCGCCGCCGCCTGCGCTGGAGATCGCGGCCGATCGCAAGCAGCTCGGCCGCGCTCTTCCAGGCGGCTCCGGCCGTGAGCTTGGAGCCCGCAATGTCGTGCCAGGTCGAAAGCGGGAACTCGACGAGGCTGTCGCTGGCGACCGGCGCTGCGTCCGGCGTACCGGCCAGCAGTCGTCCGATCAGCTCGACGTCGAATGCCCAGCGCGACAGGAACGGATCGGCCAGCGCCGCCCTGAGCGACGCGGTGTTGCGGAACACCTTCGCTCCGCACTGCGTGTCGTAGTAGCGGGCACGGATCGCGATCGAAGCGAACGTCGAGAACACGCGGCCGAAGTAGTGGCGAACCGCCGAACGCTGGATGTCGCGGCCCGAAAGGCCGACGCGCGCGCCGGTGACGGCTTCGGCTCCGGAGCTCTCGAGCAGTGCGATCATCGCTGTCATTTCGTCGACGGGCGTCGCAAGGTCGGCGTCGAGGAAGCCGACGATCGGCGCACCGCGCTCGCAGCCTTCGACGAGATGCCGGCGGACGGTTTCGGCTTTGCCGAGGTTTCGCTGGTTGGCGAATGCAACGATGCGATCGCCGCTTCCGGCCGCGATCTGTTCGATGCGTTCGTGCGTGCGGTCGCGCGAGCCGTCGTCGACGAGCCAGACGTCGGCGGATTCGGCGAGCCGCCGGAGCTCCGCCGCGTCGAGTCTCGTCTCCTCGTCGTAGCACGGCACGACGATCACCGGTCGAATGGCAGCGGTCATTGCGGAAACCAGGACGAACCGTACTCGCCCGTTGCCAGTGCGTCCAGTGCGCGAGCCGATTGTGATGTGCGTCGGCCGTCAGCTAACAGACCGGAGCGATGGGCGATCCCGTTCCGGCAAAGGCTCCAGCAGGACCTCCCGCAAAACCTCCGACAGGAACGCCTGCCGTCGACTGGGGATGGCTCGGCCGCATGGCGCCGCGAGTCGTGATCGCCGGTCTCGTCGCAGGCTGGGCATTGGCCGTTGCCTCCGGATTCGGAGACGAAAAGGCGCCGGCGGCATGGGGCGGTGACTATCCGGCGTTTCACATGGCGGGAAAGATCGCGCTCGACGGCCGCCTCGCCGAGCTCTACGACTTCGACGTCCAGGAATCCTACGAGCAGGGAATGCCGCGCGACGGCCTTCTGCCGTTCCTGTATCCGCCGTTCGTCGCGGCATTCTATGCGCCGCTCGCCATGCTGCCGTATCGCGCGGCCTATGCGCTGTTCACGCTGATTGCGTTCGCGTCGATTGCAGCATCGCTCGTGCTGCTGCGTCCGCTGTCTGCGACGATCCGCCGCGATCCGTGGCTTGCCGGCGCGCTGGTGCTGGCATTCTATCCGATGTTTCGCGCCGTGCTCGGCGGCCAGAACACCGCGCTGACGCTGTTGATTCTCTGCGGAATGTGGCGGCTGCTGCACGACGGACGCGACGTCGCCGCCGGGCTTTTGCTCGGAGTGCTCGCGTACAAGCCGCAGCTTCTGGTTCCGGTGGCCGGCGTGGTGCTGCTTGCCGGCCGTTTTCGAGTCGCAACCGGCGCGGCTGCGTCCGCAGTCGTGCTGTTCGTCGCGAGCGGTTTCCTCGCGGGATGGGACTGGCCGCAGAAGTGGATGCAGATGCTCGGCGACTATGCGGGCCCCGATCGCCGCTTCAACCTTCACGCATCGATCTCGCTCGGGCAGTTGACGGACCTTTACGGATGGGAACGCGGCTGGATGGTTCTTTCCGGCCTGCTGTCGCTGTGGGTCGCGTGGGTCGCGCTCGCAAAAGGGAAGCGCGACCTTCCCGCCGTTCTCGCCATCGGCATGACGGCATCGCTGCTGATTGCGCCGCATGCCTTGTACTACGACGCCGGCATCGCGCTGCCGGCGATGATGCTCGTAGCCGATCGCGGGCGTCCGGGCGAGGCTGCGTTCTTCTGGGTTGCCTGCGCAAGCCAGGTCGCGGCCGCCGCGCTGCCGGCGAGCCCGCTCATCTTCGTCCTGCTCGCGCTCCTGGTCGTGGTCTTCGGCACCATCGGCACCATCGGCACAATCGGAAAAGCCGGTACGCGGTCGGTACGGATCATCGGCGAGTAAACGCGCGGCCGATATTTCGGTCAGTCGAGCGTGCCGACATCGTGTTCGAGGCGCGCGAGGTCGCCGTCCTGTTCGGTCGAGTAGAAGCCGCGCACGTGGCCATCGCGATCGACGAGCGCGACGCGCGTGCCGTGAGAAACTCCGCCTTCGGCTCCTGGTTCGTCTTCGCGCTGCACTCCGGTCAGGAAGCCCTTCTGGATGATTTCGAGAACTTCGGCGGATGGACCGGTTACGAACGTCCAGTCGTCTTTCGCATCGATTCCATGGGCGGTTTTGTACTTGCGCAGCACCTCGGGCGTGTCGGTTTCCGGATCGACGCTGAACGAGACGAGTTTCAGGCGTTCGGGCGGAATCGCCCGGCGCACGCCCTGCAGCTTTTCGACGAGCCTCGGGCACGGTCCCGGGCAACTCGTGTAGAGGAAGCTTGCCAGCCACGCGCGCCCGCGCAGCGACGCCGAATCGATCGGCTTGCCGTCGTCGGCAACCAGCACGAACGACGGAGCTTCCGAGACGATCGGGGGAGGCGACGAGAACAGGTGACAGCCGGCGCTGCCGGCGGCAAGCACCGTCGCAACCGTCAGCAGCAGCCGCTGCGCACGCCGTGGGCGTGCTCGCTTCACATTCGTCCTCGACATGCTCGCGTCACGCTCGCCGGCGCCGCTCAGGGATGTGCGCCGCCGGTGCGGGCCTTGGCCGCCGACGATGCACCGGCAATCGTGGCAACCGCGAACAGCGTGGTGACCACGATGCAGACCGTCAGCGACGGAAGGCCGGCGGTCGCCATCGGGCTTCCCAGATAGAGCGCGTGCCGCAGAAGCGCGACGCCGTACGTGAGCGGATTGATCGCGATCACGATCGCGAGCCACTTCGGCGTGCCGCCCGGAGGAAAGAATGCGCCCGACAGCAGCCACATCGGGAACAGGAACGACGTCATGATCGCGTGAAAACCCTGCGTAGAGTCCATGCGCCATGCGATCCAGACTCCGAGGCCTGCGAGCGCGATCGAGAGCAGCACGAGCACCGGGATCGAAAGCAGGATTCCGGCGAACGAAATCGACATGCCGAACAGCGGCGCAGCCAGGCTGACGAGCAGCGCCTGTCCGACCGCGAGCACCGTCGTGCCGACGACCTTGCCGAGAATGATCGCCGAGCGCGGCACCGGAGCGACCAGCACGCCCTGCAGGAAACCGGTGTTGCGATCGTCGATGATCGAAATCGTCGCGAAGATCGCGGTGAACAGAAGGATCATCACGATCACGCCCGGAAAGAAGTACTCGCTGTAGCCGATCGCGCCGGTCCGGAACGACGGGCTCAGCCCGGCGCCGAAGATCGCCCAGAACAGCACCGGCTGAGCCAGTGCACCGGTCACGCGGTTGCGCTGCCGCAGGAAGCGGACGACTTCGCGGTGCGCGAGCGCGCGGCTTGCCAGGTAGGAGCTCGATGCCATCGTCTTCTTCTTTGCGGAGTATCCGGCGGAGCCCGGTCTCAGTCGTTCCAGAGCTGGTGTCCGGTCTCGTGAATGAAGACATCCTCGAGCGTGGGCCGCGCGAGCTGGATCGATTCGATGTCGTCGGGAAACGCTTCGTAGATCTCGCGAACCAGGCCGCGCGCGTCGGCATGCTCGAGGCGGACGGACCCGTCGACGCAACTGCCGGCGATGCCCCAGCGCTTCTCGATCTCCGCCTGCAGACGGGTCGAGTCGGCGCTGCGGATCGTAAGCACGTCGCCGCCGATCCTCGAGCGCATCGCGTCCGGCGTGTCGATGGCGACGACGCGCCCGCGATCGAGGATCGCAAGCCGGTCGCAGCGCTCCGCTTCATCCATCAAGTGAGTCGTCACGAGCACCGTCGTGCCCTGTTCGCTCCGAAGCGCGAGAATGTAGTCCCACAGGTCGCGTCGCGCACCGGGATCCAGACCGGTCGACGGCTCGTCGAGGATCAGCATGCGCGGTTTCGAAAGCAGCCCCTTGGCCAGCTCGACGCGGCGCTTGAGACCGCCGGACAGCGTCTCCACGTACACGTCGGCGCGGTCGGTGAGCCCGAGCGTAGCGAGGCCTTCGTCGATGCGCGCGGCAAGATCGCGTCCGGTAATTCCGTACAGGCTGCCGTGGCAGCGCATGTTCTCGCGAACGGTCAGCTTGATGTCGAGACTCGGCGACTGGAACACGACGCCGATCGAGCGGCGCACAGCGCCGAGATCGACCGCAACGTCCGCGCCGAAGATCTCGACGTGGCCGCGATCGACCGGCAGGAGCGTCGACAGGATGCGGAACATCGTCGTCTTGCCGCCGCCGTTCGGGCCGAGGACGCCGAAGATTTCGCCGTCGGGCACTTCGAACGAAACGCCGTCGAGCGCGACGGTTTCGCCGTAGCGATGACGAAGGTCGCGGACACGAACCGCCGGCGCCTGCGGGCTCATCCGTGAAACCAGCGCCACGCGTGCTCGACGAACAGGGCGAGAAACAGCACCGGCAGGTAGACGACCGACGAGAGTAGCAGGCGGCGCGCCGACTCGCGCGTGCGCTCGATGCCGGCACGCCTCGCGGCATGGACATAGAGCCCGCCGGCAGCGAGCGCGCTCCAGAAATAAAGATGCCCGGCGGCCGTCGTCGCGACGAGCAGCAGCGAGACCGGAACCAGAACGACGGCGTAGACGAACATCAGCCGCGCGGTCGTATCGCCGCTGCGGTCGATCACGACGAGCATCGGAAAGCCGGCCTTGGCGTAGTCGTCGCGGTACATCCAGCCGATCGCGAGAAAGTGCGGCACCTGCCACAGGAACAGGATCGCGAACAGCACGATCGCACCGGCACCGATCTCGCCGCTGGCGGCGGCCCAGCCGATGACCGGCGGCAGCGCGCCCGGAACGGCGCCGGCAAGCGTCGACAACGGATGCACGCGCTTCATCGGCGTGTACAGGAACAGATACGACAGAATCGTCAGCGCGTTGAGGGCCGCAGCCAGCGGGCCGACGGTCGCCGAAAGATAAAACACGCCGCCGAGCGACAGCAGCACGCCGACGAATGCGGCCATCGTCGTCGAGATCCTGCCGGCGGGAAGCGGGCGAAAGCGCGTACGGTCCATGTGCAGGTCGACGTCGCGTTCGAGATACTGGTTGAGCGCTCCGGAGCCGGAGCACGACAGCGCGGTCCCGATCAGCACGTGCAGCACGCCGAGCGCGGACGTCGCAACCGGAACCGCCGAGAAATAGCCGACGGCGACCGTCAGCAGCACCATGATCGTGATGCGCGGCTTGATCAGCTCGAGAAAGACCTCGGAGCGGTCCGCCATTGCGGGCCGGCTCGCCGTGGGCATGGCGGCGCCTCTCACAGCACTCTTCCGAACGCGCCGTGCGGCGCGGAGGCTGTATCGACGAGGACCGAACGCCACGCGTGGAGATTCCTTACGACCACCGTCGCCAGCAGCGCGGCGCCGGCCCCGACGTGAAGGGTCGGCAGCCAGGCTTCGAGGATCGTCGCCTGGCGGTCGAACGTCATGTCGTCGGTCGTCACGTAGGCCGCAATGCCGAGCGCGATCTGAAGCGACACGAGCGGCAGCAGCAGCCTGCCGCCGGGCGCACACCGTGCGCCGCAGTCGCGCTGCAGATCGAGCAGCGCGCAAAGCACGACTCCGGCGCCGATCACGTGCGCATAAAGAAGCGGAGTTCCCGACAGCGGTCGCGCGGATGGTCCGAGATGCCGGATGAAAAGTCCGAGCAGAAGCTGCGCAGCCACTGCACCGAGCAGCACGGCGCTCTGAACGCGCTCGCGGCGCGTCTCGGGCACCGCGGACGCACGCTCCCAGGAAGGCGACGTCACCGCCACCACCGCCGCAAGGCTGGCAAGGAACAGCTGCCCGACCACGCCGTGGATCATCGCCAGATCGACCGAGAGCTCGAGCACGCGCAGTCCGCCGAGCAGCGCCTGCACGATCACGAGCGCAGCGGCCGTGATCGCGAATCGCCGGACGAGCACGCTCGTTTCCCGCCGCAGCACGACGAGGAGCAGGAATCCGGTCCACGACGCGACCAGAAACGCGAGGATGCGATGGCTGTGCTCGGTGCGCACGTTTTCCATCTGCCACCATCCTGGAGGGTTGAGGCTGCCGAACGCGAGCGGCCAGTCGGGCACGGCAAGGCCGGCGTCGCGGCTCGTGACGAGGCCGCCGGCAAGGACGAGCAGGAAAGCCCCGACGAGCCCTGCCCAAGCCATGCGATGCAGTGAGCGTCGCGGATCAGAGGCCATGACCCGCTCCGAGGTGAACGGCTGCAGCAGTGCCGACGAGCACTGCGGCGGCAACGATCGTCCAGACGAGCTCACCGGTTGGAGGCGTAGCAGGAGACTGGCGCGTGGAGCGGATGCCGGCAACGAGGCTCCACAGCACGACCGCGATCGCAGTCGCGGCGAGGGCAACTTCAACAAACGATTCTGACGCGGAGAGCGTGTCCAAGCCGGAGCAATTCCCAAAGGCGAGCGTCACTCGCGTTTCTGGCCGGCGAAAAAGACTTCGCCTTCCATTGTGACCGGCGAAAGAGTTCGCCTTCCGTGTGACCGGCGAAAACACTTCGCCTTCATGGTGGGGCGAGTTCAGGCTCGCCTTGCGCTGCACGATTCCGGCGCAGCAGGCGGAAGCTAGCCCGGCAGGGGCTTAGTTTCCAGCGAAGGAAAAATCGACCGTCGCGATCTTCTTCTCGTCGTCGATCTCGACTTTGACGGCGTGACTGCCGAGCGTCTCGTGCCACGCCTCGACGGTATATTCCGACTCGGGAAGGCCGTCGATCGTGAACGAGCCGTCGCGGCCCGTAACCGCAAAGTACGGATGGTCGAACACGCCGACGTAGGCCGACATCCACGGATGAATGTCGCATTTCAGCTTCACGGGAAGCTCCGGCCGGTCGAATGTCCGGCGAAGCACCGCGCCTTCTCCGGGCGTCGCATCGTTGAACGGCGCGTTTTCGATCGAGCGGCCGGCCACGTTGTGCATGGTCGGATCGCTGCTGTGAATGGTCAGTTCCTGGCCGACCCTGAGCGCGATCGCATGCGGAACGAACGCGCAGCCGACCTGGTCGAGCTTTGCCTCGCCGGCGGTCGAAGGCGGAATCACGAACTTCTTCGGCAAGCCGCTGCGTACGTAGACGAAGACATTGGCGAGCGCGCCGTCGGGGCCCGCCACGATCATTTCGGCGGGTCGTCCGTGGGGCGACAGGCGGTCACACACCGGATCGGCCGTCATCGTGATCGTCGGCGGCTTCGGGATCGGCCCCGTGAGGCGGACGTGACCTACGATGGTGGCAGCGTCGGCGCCTGCGGCAGACAGGATCGCCGCCAGCATCGCAATGCCGGCAAAGCCGGCTGTGGTGATACCGGCAAGGCCGGCCGAGGCGCTACCGCTCGTCTTCATCGCGACGTCATCACGCTTTCGGAATGTATCCCTTGCCTTCGAGGAAGGTGAGGATCGCACCGAGGCTCTGCTCCGGCGTCTGTCCGGTAGTGTCGACGACGAGCTCGGCCTTCTCGGGCGCCTCGTACGGCGCCGAGATGCCGGTGAACTCGGGGATCTGGCCGGCGCGTGCCTTCTTGTAGAGGCCCTTCGGATCGCGCTTCTCGCACTCGTCGAGCTCGCACTTGGTGTAGACCTCGATGAAGCAGCCTTCGGGCATCGCCTTGCGCGCGATCTCGCGATCGGCGCGATACGGCGAGATGAACGCCGTGATGTTGACGACGCCTGCATCCGTAAACAGCGCGGCCACTTCGCCGATGCGGCGAATGTTTTCGGTGCGATCGGCGGGCGAGAAGCCGAGATCCTTGTTGAGGCCGTGGCGGACGTTGTCGCCATCGAGCACGAAGCTGCGCACGCCGCGCTCCCACAGTGCCTTTTCCATGAGGTTTGCGATCGTGGACTTGCCCGATCCGGAAAGCCCGGTCAGCCACACGGTAAAGCCGCGGTGGCCGTTGATGGCTTCGCGCTCGTCGCGGGTAACGGTCGTCTGGTGCCAAACAATGTTCTTCGATTTCGGTTCCGTCATGGCCTTTCCTGAATGCAGTGCTGAAAAAAAGTGAGGGCGCGCCCGTCGGGTGCGCCCATCTGAAAATTTACGTGGAAGCTCTTAGCGTGTGGGCTCGAGTCGTTTGCCGTACGTGACCTGGCCCTTGTCGATGCGCAGCGAGAATCCGCAGTCCGGGTTCACGCAGACCCACGCCTTGTAAAGTACGGATGCGCCTTCGGTGCCGTAGTCGGAGAGCGGGACGAGCGTGCCGTCGTCGCACTTCATGCACTTGGGATACTCCATCTCCACAGCTTCCTTCACCACCCAAGCGTCCTTCGGCATATTGCCGGTGTCCGGACCGGATCCTTTCGGAATGACCCCGCAGGACTGCGGCTTTGCAGCGAAACAGTCGAAGCGGGGATAACTTCAGCGGTGCGCGGACCGTAGCGCAGGCCCCCCAGTCGGTCAAGATCCGGGGGAGTGGTGGTTGTCAGGGATTCTGCCGCTGGGCGCGACGCATCGCCTTGCGACGTTTGCGCTCGGCTTCCTGGCGCTTGCGCTTGCGACGAACGCTCGGCTTCTCGTAAAAAGCGCGAACCTTCATCTCCTTGAAGACGCCCTCGGCCGCGAGCTTCTTCTTGAGAACCCGCATGGCGCGCTCGAGCGAACCGTCAACACGTACCTCCATCCACTTCTCCTTTTGTCTGGTCCGATCCGGTCGTCCGCCAGGACGCCTTTGACCGGCACACGAACCGGCGGACCTTATCCGATCATCCCGCGAACGCCAACAGCCCGGAGGCCGAAAACGGTCGTTTCGCAGGGGTGAAATGGGCCGGAGGGGAGGGCGGAGCCCGGGTTGGCAACGAGGGTCAAAACGAGGATGGGCCGGGTTCCATCCGTCCCGGCGACCCTGTCCTCGGCACGAGCGACGAGAAGGTCTGCCTGGCCGCCTGCCGTTCCTGCCCGGCCGGATTGCCGATCCCTGCGGACAGACGGTGGCCGGCTCCCCGGGTCACGGGGATCCGGTGACCACGAAGGACGTGGAGTGGAGGCTGCCGGGGCGGCCCGCTCGCAGCCGCCTAGGGCGATGCCTGCGTGCAGACCGGCTCGGGATCCGAAATCGCAACCGTCGCGTCTCCGCCGACGACGTGGGTGTCGTAGTCATTCGGATCGGTTTCGCCGGCGAGATGACACGTCTCGTTGTCGTTGGCCGCGGAGCCTCCGGCCTCGCACGATGCCGATGCGACCGATGCCGATGCGACGTCGCCCCAGCCGAGCGAGAACGTGTAGGTTCCTGCGCGGAGCTCCCAGTGGCCGTTCTCGCGCGTGACGCGCACCAGCACGCCACCGCCCTCGCTGGACGTCGAGCTGCCGCTGCAGGTCGGATCTCCGGATCCGAAGTAGACTTTCTCGATCACGGCTTCGGGAATCACAGTCTCCCAGACGCACTCCGCCACGGCATCGAGCTCGTAGGCATCGTTGAAGTCCGTCGAGAACGAGATCGTGATCCCGTCGATATCGTGGTTCGAGACCGGAACGCGCGGAATGCAGCCTTCGCACGGAGAAAGGTCGGCAAGAGTCAGCGTGAGCGTCTGCGGCGTGCACGCGCATTCGGCGCAGCAGAACGGGCAGCGCACGGTCACGTTCTGTCCGACCGCTTTCTTCAGAACCAGCAGCGCGTCGGAGGCGGTGACGACGCTCGAACCGTCGGCGTCGCATGCGCACGGCTCGCAACTGCGCAGAAAGACGGCGGACTGCAGCGTGGCGAGCGCGTCGCTCGCAGCGACGCCGGTTGGCTGGACGACGTCGCCGCAGGTGAACTGCGGCGGCGCGGCGGCTATCGCTGCCGCGGTCAGATGAAGCACGAGCGTTCCGGCGGCGATGAGGCACAAAGAGCTCGAAGCGCGCATAGTCCTCCTTCTCCCTCCCTGCCTCGCAGTCTAGCCGATCATGGGCAGCCGAAAAGGGGGGCTTACCGCCTGTTCCTGCCCAGCCGGGATTGCCGATGCGTTCGAGAAGGGTTTGAACATCCTCTCATGAGACGAAAGCCTGCCTTCGGAACGCACCGGTGATGGCCCTTCGCGGGCGTATGGGAGCGATTTTCCGTGCGCACCGGCAGACCGTCCTTCTGATCACGATCATCTTCATGTTCGCCGTAAGACCGCTCTTCGGCGACACAGGCCCCGGCGCCGTGGTCTTCAGCCTTGCGCTCGTCTTCGTCGTGCTCGCCGCGCTGCTCACGCTTCATGTCGAGGACATGGTGGGCGAGCGCGAGGCCCTGATAGCCCAGCAGCGCCGGTGGATCGTTGTCGGCTGGGCGCTGGCGATCCCGGCGATCGTCGAGCGAGTGCTGATGCTCTTCTTTCCAGGTCGAGGCCTGGTGCTGGCGGGAGCGCTGTCGTGGTTCGTGTTGCTGTCGTTCGTCACGTGGAGCCAGATCCGCATCCTGCTGAAGCAGCGAGAGGTGACCAGCGAGACGATCAGTATGTCGATCTCGATCTACCTGCTGCTCGGGCTGTGCTGGACGCTTCTGTACATCGTGATCTTCACGCGCCACCCGGAATCGTTCAGCCTGCAGCTCGCACCCGGTGTGAACGAACAGCACCTGTTTCCGATCTTCGTCTATTTCAGCCTGACCTGCCTGTCGACGATCGGCTTCGGCGACATCACTCCGCTGACCCTGGCATCGCGCTATGCGGCGGTCGCCGAAGGAATCACCGGACAGTTCTATCTCGCGATCATCGTTGCGCGCCTGGTAAGCCTGCAGATCAGCGCGCACGGAGCCGGCCGATCCAGCGCTGCAGAAGCCGAGCGGCTCAGCGGGAGCACCGACCAGCCTCGATGAGAAGCGGCGGTTGCCGATGGTTGCTGCGGCGGGTCGTCGCGATCGCTGCGCTGCTCGTCGCCGCTACTGCGGTGCGATCGCATGCGCAGGATCTCGAGCCTCGGGCGTATGCGAACACTCCGGTCGGAATCAATTTTCTCAATCTCGGTTACAGCTACAGCACCGGCGGCGTCAGCGTCGATCCCGCAGTTCCGCTCGAAGACGGCGAGATCGACATCCATGGCCTGTACCTCGCGTATGCACGCTCGTTCGCGCTTTTCGGCCAGTCCGCGAAAGCCGGGGCGATCCTTCCGTATGCATGGGTTTCCGGATCCGCCGTGTTCAACGGCATGCCGGTCGAGCGCGATTTCTCCGGACTGGTCGATCCGATCTTCAAGTTCTCGACGAACCTGCTCGGTGCACCGGCGACACCGCTCGAGGATTTCGCAAGCTACGAGCAGAACTGGATCGTCGGCGCGAGCCTGTCGATCTCGGCGCCGCTCGGGCGCTACGAATCGGAGCGTCTCGTCAATATCGGAACCAATCGCTGGTCGTTCAAGCCCGAGCTCGGCGTCTCCAAGCGCTGGGGGCAGGTGACGATCGACGCCGCCGCAAGCGTCAAGCTCTACACCGACAACAACCACTTCTTCAGCGACCACAAGCGCGAGCAGGATCCGTTGTACGCGGTCCAGGCCCACGCGATCTATTCGTTCCGGATCGGGACGTGGGTCTCGCTCGATGCGACCTGGTACGGCGGCGGAACGACGACCATAGACGGCAGGAAGAACGACGACCGGCAGGGGAGCTCGCGGATCGGCGGCACGATCACGCAGCCGCTGTCGCGACACCTGTCGGCACAGCTCTATGCGAGCACAGGCGCCACGGCTCGCACCGGGTCGGACTTCGATTCGGTCGGCGTCGGGCTGAGCTATCGGTGGGGCGGCGGGCTGTGAGGCGGAAATCACGGAGGGACACCGATTTCGCATCGCTGCCAAATCGGTGTCTGTCCCCGATTTTCCGGGACTTCGCGTGTGAGGGTTTCGGTGTAGATGCGTTCGCGCTGTGTCTTGCTGTAACGCCAGATGACGGGCAGGGTGCGGCCAAGTGACAACCTCAACCGTGGCAACTGAAAACGGCACTCCGTCGGTTCTGGATCGCTTCCTTCGCCTCTTCACCGTCGTTCGCTCGGGCGAAGGAACGACCGCGCTGCTGCTCGGCCTCAACGTCTTTCTGATCCTGATGGCCTACTACGTGCTCAAGCCGGTGCGCGAGGCGCTGGTGCTCGGCGAGGGCTCGGCTGCTGCGAAGACGTACCTGTCGGTCGCCGAAGTGTTCCTGCTGGCTGCGGTCGTGCCGCTTTACGGCAGGTTGGTGCGCATGATGGACCGCCGCCGGCTCATCAACACCGTCACCGGGTTCTTCGTGCTGTGCCTGCTCGCGTTCTACGCGCTCGGCCATGCGGGTGCGCGCCTCGGCATCCCGTTCTTTCTGTGGATCAGCATCTTCAACATCATGGTGGTCGCGCAGTTCTGGTCGTTCGCCAACGACATCTACAGCAAGGATGAAGGCGAGAGACTGTTTCCGATCGTCGGATTCGGCGCGTCGCTCGGCGCCGTCGTGGGATCGGCGGTGTCGGGCCAGTTCATCCATCACATCGGCGTGCTCGAGCTGATGCTGGTCGGCGCCGGGCTGCTCGTGCTCGAGCTCGCGCTGACGAACTACATCGACGCGCGCGAGCGGCGTCGGACACACGGCGGCTCGCCGTCCCATGCTGCCCATGCCCCGCACGGCGGCGGTACCGGAGCCTTCGGCCTCGTGTTCAAGACCCGCTATCTGCTGCTGATCGCCTTCATGATGCTGCTGCACAACGCCGTGAAGACGACCGGCGAATTCATTCTCGGCCAGACCATTCAGCATCAGGCGGTCGCGCTGCTCGGCGCGGGCGACGAAGCCGGCGTCAAGCGCATGATCGGCGCGTATTACTCGGAATTCTTCACATGGGTCAACGTGGCCGGCCTCGTGCTGCAGCTGTTCGTGGTCTCGCGCATCGTGAAATGGTTCGGAGTGCGCCTGGCCGTGCTCGCGCTGCCGATCGTTTCGCTCGGAGCATATGGCGTCATCGCCGCTGTGCCGCTGCTGAGCACCGTCTTCGCGTCGAAGGTTGCCGAGAACTCGACCGACTACTCGCTGAACAACACCGTCCGCAACATGCTGTTCCTGCCGTGCACGACCGAACAGAAGTACAGCGCGAAACAGGCCATCGATTCGTTTTTCGTGCGGCTCGGCGACGTCGGAGCTGCCGCGGTCGTTTTCGTCGGGATCAACTGGATCGGGCTGGACTCACGCGGATTCGCGCTCGTCAACGCCGTGCTCGTTGCAGTGTGGCTGGTGATCGCGTGGCAGATCGGACGCGAGTACCACGCGCTGACGACCGAGGGGCGGGCGCCGGAGGCTGCATAGGACTCCACGGATGTGCGGCTCGGCGACTACGCAGCTCGCTCAGCGTTCACGGTAAGCTCAGGGTAAGCATCTCGCCGTCGTTCTTGATGGGTGCGTTGCTGTATTGGGCCGTCCAGCACTGCGGAGCGGGATCGTTGTGGACGAGTTGCACAGTCATCCCGATGGTCGACGAGATCGGAAGCGTGAGATCGGGCAAGTCGGCACCTGCGCCGCGAACCGCCGCTTTTGCCTTTCCGTCGGTGCCGGCCTTCACGTCGGCGCGAGTCACGCCGCTGGCCGTGTCGCCCGTGCCGTCGAATCGAAACCCTCGCGGAGGAATGCCGCCTTTTGCCCGCCAGCTCTCGCCCGTCGGCAATGCCGCCGTCGCGAGCAGGTGTCCGGTATTCGAATAGACGCACAGCGCGTACTCGGTCGCGGAACGCGGATCGTCGAGGTCGGCAGCGGGAACCGCCTGTCCGCGTGACCATGACCATTGCAGCTTCTTCCGGCTCGGGTCCGCGTCGCTTGCGAACGTGAACTTCGAGCGCTCGCAAGTGCGGCAGCCGCTGCGTGGTTCGCCCGGGCACGCAAGGTGGCAGGACCCGTCGCGACACCGGCCGGAAGCTGCGTTATCGCCGGATGGCGTGCAGGCGGTGCCGTCGGCAACGATGGTGGGCTCGCAGATGCCGCCCTGGCAGGTCCCGCCGGTTGTGCACTGGCTATCCGCGTTGACTCCGCAACTGGTCATATCCGGCACGGGCGTACCCGTGCAGGCAAGTGCTGCGCAGACGTCGTTGTCCGTACACGAATTGCCGTCGTCGCACGCGATGCCGGCGTTCAGAGCATCGCTGCAGTCGGAGAACGTCGTCGCGGTCAGTTGATACATCCCGCTACCGCTGACTCGGTTGACGAGGGCGTACCAGGTGCCGGCCTGCGGGGCTGGAAACGTGCAGGAAAGCGAAGCCTGGACGTTGTAGTCGATCCGGCAGTCGTAGGTGGTCGTCGTCGCAGGCGCGCCGAAGCGGATGAACACGTTGAAATTGTCTTCTTCGTTGAACGCGACACGCAGCTCGGTCGTGCCGGGTGCGACGGAGAACGAGTGGGTCTGTTGCGGCGCGCCCGCACTGATACTGCCGCTGAAAGGGAAGGTCGTGCTGTTGGGGTCGCCCGCCTGGGCTCCGTTTCCGCACGCAGTGCTGTTGATGTCCGCTCCCGCGGCCGCTGCAATCAGCGACTGGTAGTAGTACGTGCCTGGCCCTTCGATGCCGCTGCCGTAGGTGCCCTCGATGGTGCCGGCCAGCACGGTTCCCGAGCCGAAGTCTGTCAGGAACACCCCGCCCGAATCGCCGCTGCAGCCTCCGACCTGAGCCGTGACGGCGTTTACAAACAGATTGGAAACGGTCGTCGATGCCGAGCGCTTGATGCTCTCGCCGACACCGGGCACCGGGTCGCAGCCCCAGCCCACGACGGTGCCCGGTAGCGAATAGCTTCCCGTTGTCCGGTTGATCGGCAGAGGGCGAATGCGGGTCACCGGCGAGGCGAGCTTGAGAACCGCCATGTCGTAGCCGATCTCCAGCGTGCTGCCGTCGAGATCGACGTCGACCATGCCGCCGTGCTGGAAGAACAGGTGCCGAAAGAAGACGGAAGGGTCACCCAGTGCACAATGCGCAGCAGTCAGCACCGTCTGGCAGCCGATCAGTGTCCCGCCGCAGGCGGAGTAGAGGATCTCGCCCACCGCAGGCGGATCCACCGTCACAGTGCCGTCGACAACCCGCGGATGCCCGGCTCGCTGTTCGGCATCGGCCTGCACCGGCGCCAGAAGCAGACTTCCGCCGACCAGCGCACTGCACCAGAAAATTCGCATGACGCACCGATGACATCGAGGCAGAGCCGTCACAAGGCAGCGGAATCCCGAATCCGATCGCCGCAGCCCTTGCGTTACTGTGCGACGTCGTCTCGCGTGTCGACGAACAGATTCCAGACCGCACCGCGGTCGCTGCCGCCGTCATCGTCGAAGATCGTTCCGACCGCGAGGTTGACGAGCGTTTCGTGCCGGCCGGAGCCGATCTTCGCGACCGAGCGGCCGAAGCGGTCTTCGTCCTGGAGATGAAGCGCAAAGCCGCCGGACGCATCGCTGATCTTGATCGTGGATTTCACGGTTCCGTCATGCCGCAGCGACGCGAGCCAGACCGCGCCGCGGTTTGTGCCGCCGTCATCGTCGAGGTCGGCGCCGATCAGCAGGTCGGGCGTGCCGTCGCGATCGAAATCGCCGGCCTCGCCGACCGCCGCGCCGAGATGCTCGAACTCGGTCAGCGCGTCGGGGAAGTTCCCGGACGTCGCGCTGATCTTCTGCTCGTGATCCACCGAGCCGTCGTCGTCGAGGAACAGGATCCAGACCGCCCCCTTTTCCGTACCGCCGTCGTTGTTCTCGATCTCTCCGACGGCCAGATCGACCACGCCGTCGCCGTCGACGTCGCCGATCGCCGCAACGGACTCGCCGAACAGCCCGGTCGCCCCAATCGATTTCCCGGCGAAGCGTCGCTCGGACTTGACTGTTCCGTCGTCGTTGAGGAACAGGATCCAGACCACGCCGCCATCGTCAAAGACCGCGCCGGCCGCAAGATCGACGACGCCGTCGCCGTCGAGATCGCCGAGACTCGTCACCGAAATCCCGAACCAGTCGCCGTCGGAGAGCTCTCCGTCGAATCCTCCCGAGGTCGAGCTGATCTTCTGGTACGATTTCACGGTCGCATTGCGATTGAGGAACAGGATCCAGATCGCACCGCGGTCGAGCCCGCCGTCGTCATCCTGACGCGAGCCGACCGCGAGGTCGGTCACGCCGTCGCCGTCGAGATCGCCGAGCGACGCGATGGATCGTCCGAAGATGTCGCCATCGCTCAGGCCGCCGCCGAAATCGCCGGCCGTATCACTGATCTTGTTCTCGTGGGTGACTTTCCCATCCTTGTCGAGCATCAGCAGCCAGACGGCGCCGCGATCCGGTCCGCCGTCGTCATCGAATCCCGCGCCGACGACGAGGTCGTCGTCGCCGTCGTTGTCGAAATCGCCGAGCGGCGCGACCGCAAAGCCGAACCAGTCGTCATCGTCGAGCGGACCGTGAAAGCCGCCCGATCCCATCGTGATCTTCTGCGACGACGAGCCGTGACCATGGTCGCCGTCGCCGCAGCTGCACACGACGAAAAGGCAGAGAAGAGTCGCGAGGAATCGCATGAAGAATACTCCCGAAGGTGCTGGCCGAAGAGGACGACCCGTTGCCGGTCGCTCCGATGTATGCCGTGATCGTTCCAGGCGATCCTGTTAGAGGAGGAGTCCGATGGCGAACCAGAAACGAATCCTGTGCGCGATCCTCCTGTCCGAGCTTTTACTGCCTGTCGCTGCAGCGCGCGCCGTTGTGCCCCGACAGAACGGGCTTCTGACATTCAGCCGGCTCGATCCGGGCGACCTGAGCGGACAGGTCGCAATTGCAGCCGCCGAAGAAAACGCCGAGGTCTCGATCGTTACTTCCGTCGGAACGCTCAACGGCGACTCGGCGTGGTCCCCCGACGGCGCATGCGTCGTGTTCTATTCGAATCGCGACGGGGGCGACGCCGAGCTCTACGCGATGTCGGCAAGCGGCGACGACCAGACGCGACTGACCGTCTATCCCGCCTTCGATTACTGGGGCGTCTTCTCGCCCGATGGCACGAGACTCGTCTTCGTCTCCGACCGCGACGGCGAATACGAGCTCTACCTTTTCGACCTCGCGAATGGAGCCACGAGGCAGCTTACGAAGAATGACGCGATCGATTTCGTGCCGGCATGGTCTCCCGACGGGGCGAAAATCGCGTTCTCGTCGAATCGCGACGGCGACTACGAGATCTACGTGATGAATGCAGACGGCACGTCACCGACGCGCCTCACCGAAAGCCCGGGCATGGACATCTATCCGGACTGGTCTCCGGACAACGACCGCATCGCCTTCGCGACCGAACGCAGCGGAGCAGTCGGTCGCGATCTGTGGATCATGGACGTGGATGGTAACAACGAACGGTCTCTGGTCTCACTCAACGGAAACCAGAGCGAGCCCGCATTTTCTCCCGACGGAACGCTGATCGCGTTCAGCAGCGACACTCACATCTTTCTTGCCAGCTCGACCGACGGATCAGGGCTCGTGCAGGTGACGAACGACGATGGCGTCGACGATCGCGGACCCGACTGGCAGACCGTGGGCGGCGACATCGCCGCCGGCCTTTGTCCGACCGTTACGCCGAAGATCTGCGGCGACGCGAACGCCGACGGCAGCATCAAGGCGAGTGACGCGCTTGCCGTGCTGAAGAAGGGCGTCGCGAGCCCTGTGGTCTGTCCGAAGATTCGCTGTGATACCGACGACAGCGGATCCATCGTGGCATCGGATGCGCTGCGCGTGCTGCGTGTGTCGGTCGGTCAGACGGTCGAGCTCGATTGCCCGGAGGTCGAGAGCTGAGGACTGCCCCGAGCGCAACGGCGGCATCAGTGAAGCCTGAGCGGGGAACAGCGGAAAGGAAGTGCCCTCGACAGGACTCGAACCTGTGCAACCGGCTTCGGAGGCCGGTGCTCTATCCACCTGAGCTACGAGGGCACACGGCGCGGGACCGCGCCTTGCAAACGAAAAACGCGGCTGAACCTGTCTTAGCGCGGACCGGCGACACAGGAAACGCGACGCCCGGTAATCGATCCCGAGACAATTCGGGCGCTTAGAAAAATGTACCTGTCCCCATTTATTTTCCTGTGATCTTTCGCAGCACCTCGACGGCCTGGTCGTGGATGCGGGAGTTGGTGGCGAGGACGCGCGGGAGCCAGGGGTCGTAGGGGCTGGCGTCGAAGTCGGTGACGCGTCCGCCGGCTTCTTCGACGATGAGCCAGCCTGCGGCGGTGTCCCACGGATGGAGCTTCCATTCCCAGAATCCGTCGAAGCGGCCGGCGGCCACGTAGCAGAGATCGAGGCTCGCGGAGCCGTACCGGCGGACGTCCTGGGCGCGCAGCAGGAACTCGCGAAAGTACGCGAGGTATTGGTCGACATGCTCGCGCCGGTCATAGGGAAATCCCGTAACAAGCAGCGCGCGGTCGAGCTCGGATACCTCCGAGACGGCAAGGCGCTGGTCGCCGAGAAACGCGCCGCCGCCGCGCTCGGCGCGAAACAGGTCGTCCTTGCACGGATCGTAGACCGCGGCCGCTTCGGCACGGCCATTGTCGAAGTATGCGATCGAGACGGCGAAGTGGGGCAGGCCGTGGACGAAGTTGGCGGTGCCGTCGAGCGGGTCGATGTACCAGCACGGCCCGTCGACGCGCTGCTGTCCCTCATCCTCCTCGGCGATGACGACATCGTCCGGGAAGGCAGCGCGGATGCCGTCGACAACGACCTCCTGGGCGCGGCGGTCGACGTCGGTCACCGGATCGACGGCCGATTTGTACTCGACGTTGCGGCGCCGGCCCATGGCGTCGCGGATCACGGCGCCCGCCCGCAGCGCGAGATCACAGGCAAGTCGCGAGCGTTCGAGCACCGGCGGTTGTTGTCACGCGACCCGGTGACCGTCAAACTCCGCGCGCTTGCGCACTTCGCACACGTTTCCTACGCGGTCTCTCGAAGTTCGTGCACCGGCGAAGGTGAACCTTTCGCTTCGCGTGCTCGGCAAGAGAGCCGACGGCTATCACGAGCTCGACAGCCTGATGTTCGCGGTTTCGCTGTACGACGTGCTCGAGCTTCGCGCGGCGCCTTCGCGCAGCAGGTCGGTCGCATGCACGGTGAGCGGGCCCGAGAAAGTGCCCGGAGGGCAGGAGAACCTCGCGGCGCGCGCCGCCGCGCGCGTGCTCGAACGGCTCGGCGTGGACGCGAAGGTCTCGATCCGGCTTCGCAAGACCATACCGTTTGGCGCGGGGCTCGGCGGCGGAAGCAGCGATGCAGCCGCGGTCATCCGGGTCCTGCCCGCGCTCATGGGAAGGCGCCTGTCGACAGAGGACGCCCACTCGATCGCCACGTCGCTCGGGGCGGATGTCCCGTTCTTTCTTTCGTGCCGGCCCGCACGGGCGCGCGGAATCGGGGAGCGTCTGACACGTCTTGCGAGAGTTCCGGACGGCGCCCTGGTAATCGCGGTGCCGAGCGACCGGATCGACACGGCCTGGGCCTACAAGAGCGCGCTCGGACGTTTGACTTCCGGGCAGGTGGCCCCTAAAAACCGCCCTTTACCGCGAAACATCGACGCTGTGGAAGCGTGGTTTTTCAACGACTTCCAGCGCGGAGTCGAACAGCGGGTGGCTTCGGTTCGCCGCGCTCGCGAGAGCCTCGAAGGGCTTGGCGCACGAGCGACGGTTCTGTCCGGAAGCGGCTCGTCCGTGGTGGGCTGGTTTGGCGGCGAGGCACTCGCCCGCATCGCCGCTTCCCGGTACGACGGCCCCGGCAAGGCCTTCGCGGCAAGAGTGATTCGTGGAGCGCCTCGGGCGGCTCCGCACGAAAGTGGAGAGTTGCGGTAAGGAAGGCCACGGTCGCGTCGTCGGGCTCGATGGGCGGTCGCCAAGTTGGTAAGGCACCGGATTTTGGTTCCGGCATTCGAAGGTTCGAATCCTTCCCGCCCAGTCTCCGACCACTCGAACACGACGATAGAAACGCATCCGCAGCAGCGACAGAGCAAGAGAGCCGACACGAATGAACTCGATCCAGGTCTTCGCCGGAAACGCCAGCATGGCACTCGCCGATGCGATCTGCGCGCATCTCGGTGCGACACGCGGCCGCGCGGAGATCCGGCGTTTCAGCGACGGCGAGATCTTCGTCGAGATCAACGACAACGTGCGCGGCGCCGACGTGTTCGTCGTGCAGTCGACGTCGTCGCCCGGCAACGATCACCTGATGGAGCTCCTGCTGATGCTCGATGCGCTCAAGCGCGCATCGGCAGGGCGCGTGACGGCCGTCGTGCCGTATTACGGGTACGCCCGCCAGGACCGCAAGGTTTCGCCGCGCGTACCGATCAGCGCCAAGCTCGTGGCCGACCTGATCGTGACCGCCGGTGCGTCGCGCGTGATGACGATGGAGCTTCACGCCGGGCAGATCCAGGGCTTCTTCAACGTTCCCGTCGACAACCTCTATTCGAACCCGGTGCTGCTGCCGTACATCTCGGAAGCTGTCACCGGCATGCCGCTCGCGGTGGTTTCGCCGGACGCCGGCGGCGTCGAGCGCGCGAGGGCGTACGCCAAGCGGCTCGAAGCGACGCTGGCGATCATCGACAAGCGCCGCGTGCGCGCGAACCAGGTTGAGGAAATGCGCATCATCGGCGACGTGACCGGATGCGCGGCGGTGATCATCGACGACATGATCGACACGGCGGGCACCGTCTGCGCGGCCGCCACGGCGATCATCGAAGCCGGCGCCAAGCGCGTGCTCGCGTGCACGACGCACGGAGTACTGTCCGGACCGGCCGTCGATCGCATCTCCGCATCGAGGCTCGACACCGTGATTACGACCGACACGATCGCGCCGACCGCGGCCGTGCTGGCCAACCCGAAGATCCGTATCGTTTCGGTTGCGCCGTTCATGGCCGAGGCCATTCGCAGGACGCACCAGGAAGAATCCATCAGCTCACTGTTCGAGTAAGGAAGGAAGGAAGAAGTCATGCGAAGTATCGAGCTCAATGTCGTTCCCCGGCCTGTTGGCGAATCGCCTCGCCGCCTGCGCAAAGCGGGCGAGCTGCCCGGGGTGCTCTACGGCGCCGGATCCGAAAGCGTCTGCGTCAAGATGGACGCCCACGAGTTCAACAAGAGCGGCCTGGCACGCGCCGGCGCGCATCTGATCAAGCTGCGCTCGGCCGAATCGTCGCTCGACCAGGGCCTCGCGCTGATCCAGGAGATCCAGGGCCATCCGGTTTCCGGAACGCCGATCCACGTCGATTTCCTGCGCGTCGATGCCAACAAGCCCGTCACGACGAGCATCGCGCTCGCGTTCACCGGCAGGGCAAAGGGCCTGATCGACGGCGGCGTGCTTCAGCCTGCGCGCCGCGAAATCGAAGTGCGCGCGCTGCCGGCCAACCTGCCCGAGCAGATCGAAGTCGACGTCACGGCGCTCGGCATTCACGACGCGCTCCACGTTGCCGACCTCGCGCTGCCCGAAGGCGTCGAGGCGATCTACCAGGACAACTTCACGATCGTCTCGGTACTGGCGCCGATGGTCGAAGCCACCACAGGAGCGCCGACCGAAGAGGCTGCCGCGGCTGCTCCGGCTGCCGCTGCTGCGCCTGCCGGCAGCTAAGAAGGCGGCGGCGTGACGGCCGAGCCCCGGTTCTGCGTCGCTGGACTCGGAAACCCGGGCGAGGAATACAGGCAAACGCGGCACAACGTCGGCTTTCAGGTAGCTGACGTCATTGCCGCCAGAACAGGTAGCGACATCCGGCGTCCCGAATACGGGGCACTGACGGCACGGGCGATGCTCGGCCGTTCCATGGTGTTGGTGATGAAACCGCAGACGTACATGAATGCCAGCGGCCCGGCTGTGGCCGCCGCCCTACAGGATCTCGGCCTTCCGGCCGCGAGCCTCATCGCCATCTACGACGACCTCGACTTGCCGCTCGGGCGGCTTCGCATCCGTCCGGAAGGCGGCGCCGGCGGTCATCGCGGCATGGCTTCGATCATCGAACATCTCGGCACCACGGACTTCGCACGCGTACGCGTCGGCATCGGCCGGCCGGCCGAGGGCAGGGAAGTCCTCGAGCACGTGCTTTCGCCGTTCGACGCGGACGAGCGCGAGCTCGCGGCGCAGGCCATCGAGGCGGCGGCGGACGCCGCCTGCCACATCGTCACCAACGGCATCATCCCGGCGATGGAGGCGTTCAACGGCCGCTGACGGCCGCATCGCCACCCATCATCCGGCAGGCAACACACTCGACTTACGAACGACGGCAGCAACGAACAGGAAGGAAAACGAATGCGTCCATACGAAACATTGGTAGTGCTTCGCACCGATCTCGGCGACGAAGGGGCAAAGCTCCTCACGCGCTTCGAGACGGTCATTACGGGTCAGGGCGGCTCGATCGACGAGAACCGCGACTGGGGCGTGCGCGACCTCGCGTATCCGATCAGCAAGCAGCGGCAGGGCCACTACCATCTGATCGAGTACCAGGCCGAGCCGCAGACCGTCAAAGAGCTCGAGCGCAACCTTCGCATCGTCGAAGGCGTGCTGCGCTTCGTCAGCGTGCAGCAGGAACACACCGGGCTTCCCGAGCCGCGCGTGCGCGAGCACTACGACCGCCGCGACGCACCGCTTAGCGAGATGCGCAGCGTCGATCGCCCGGCCGATGGCCAGGCTGAAGCCGCGGCCGGCGGCGAGGAAGCGGCCGCTGAGATCGAAGACATCGAGATTCCGGCCGACATGAACGAAGAAGCCGGGGAGGTACAGTAATGAGCGATATGGATGATCGCGGCGGACGCGGCGGCGACCGGGACCGGGGCGGAGACGACAAGGGCGGAGCGCGCGACCGCAGGCCTCGCGGCCGCTTCGGACGCTCGCGCGGCAGGCGGCGCGTTTGCCGCTTCTGCGCGGAGAAGTCGCTGCCTCTCGACTACAAGTGGTCGGAGGTGCTCGAGACGTTCGTCAGCGAGCGCGGCCGCATCGTGCCCAGCCGCACGACCGGCACCTGCGCGAAACACCAGCGAAGCCTTACGGTGGCGATCAAGCGGGCACGCAACGCCGCGCTGCTTCCGTATTCGGCCGAGTAAGCGGCGCACGGCCAACGGAGAACAATCATGGAAGTAATTTTGCGAGAAGACGTGCCGTCGCTCGGAATCATCGGCGAGGTCGTCAAGGTGAAGCCCGGCTACGCGCGGAACTATCTTTTTCCGCAGGGGCTGGCCGTTCCGGCCGACCGCAGCAACCTGAAGCGCCTCGAGCACGACAAGGCCGTCATCGAGGTCAAGAAGCAGCGCGAACGCGGCACCTACGAGCGGCTCGCCGACAGCCTCAAGGGCCTTCGCGTCGAGATCGAGCAGCGCGCTGGCAAGGGCGGCAAGCTTTTCGGATCGGTGACCAACATCGACGTGCACCGCCTGATCCAGGAGAAGGGTCTCGAGATCGATCGCCGTCGCATCGAGATGAAAGAGCCCCTGAAGGAGATCGGAGAGTTTCCGGTGCTGGTCCGGGTCGGCCAGGACATCACCGCGACGGTGACGGTGGTCGTAAAGGCTGCCGGGGGTATGCTAGAGGGAGGTACCGACGAAGCCGGCTCCGAAGCTTCCGAGGCCTAGAGGGACCATTCGATGATAAAAGCAGCGCTGTGCGTTCTCGCGACACTATTCTCGATCACGCCGGCGCTCGCTGCCGATGTTGCACCGGGCCAGACGATCACCAAGGACACAGCCGATACCGTCAAGGATTTCGTCTCGCCCGGTGTCCTCTGGTCCGTGCACAACGGCATGGACCTCAAGATCGTTCCCTACGAGAAGATTCCCATTCCGGTCGACTACCAGAAGGCGACCGAAAAATACTCGGCACAGGTCAAGCTCGACGACCGCAATGCAGTGGTCGACTGGGTGGCCGGCAAACCGTTTCCGACGATCTCGAACGACGACCCCAAGGCCGCCGTCAAGATCATGTACGATTTCCTCAACACCCATTACTTCACCGATGACCTCAACCTGCACCTGGTCGACGCCGACACCGGCTCGCTCTACATCGACGCCAACGGCAACCGCAAGTACGAGGTCGAGCGGCATTTCGTCGCGGACTGGCTGCGCATCCTTCCGTACACCGGACGCATCCATCACGAGCCGATCCCGGCGTTCCCGAAGAACGGGGACCAGGCGTTCCGCAAATCGGGCCTCTATCCGCTGATCGAGCCGTTCGATTTGAAGGGCGTCGGCGGCATCAGCATCCGCTACCTCGACCTGCTCCGGCAGGACGACACGTGGCTGTACCTGCCTTCGCTCCGTCGCGTGCGGCGCCTGTCGAGCGCGCAGCGCAGCGACGCGCTCTTCGGCCAGGACATCGACGTCGACTCGTACGGCGGCTATGCCGGCCAGATCCCGTGGTTCGAATGGAAGCTCATCGGTGAGAAGCCGATGCTCGCGTCGCTGCACGGCACGCGGCTGCCACCGGAGCCCTGCAAGAAAGACGGCGGAATGACGTTCTGCGAGAACTGGGAGATGCGGCCGTCGGTGTGGATCATCGAAGGCAAGCCCAAGGTAGCCGGCTACGCGTACTCGAAGCGCATCATCTTCGTCGACAAGGAAACCAACTTCATCATCTACTCGGACCTGTACGACCAGAACGAAGAGCTCTGGAAGACGGTGATGCAGAGCATCCGCACGTCGACGCGGCCGAACCCGAAGGTCGCATACGAGTACAAGGAGCCGCGCATGTTCATCTACGCGTTCAGCGTGATCGACATGCAGCTCATGCACGGCACGCGCGCGGCAATTCCCGGAATCGCATTTCCGGATGAAGCCGGCTGGTACATCGACATCGGCTTCGACAAGCCGCAGTCGGCAACCGAAGACTGGTTCAAGGTGTCGAGCCTGATCGAAGCCGGGCGCTGAGCTCCTCGTCCCGGATGGACGAGCGATCTCTCGTCATTCGGTTGCGCGGTTACTTCGCTTTCTGACGCAGTGGGCACGATCGGTGACCGGGCGTGGTTCGAGAGGCGCACCGCGGACGCCGCGTCGCACCTCGCCTGTCTGCTTCCTTCGCTTCGGTGGTTTCGGTCCCGAGCAGATCGTCGTCGGTATGTTCGGCGACCCGAACGCCCGAGGAATTCGCGTGCGCCTTCGCTAACAGGACTATCCACCTCGACAAGATCTTTCACTCCGATGACGTCACGGCGTGGCCGCCATCCCCCGACATTCCCCGCGGAATGTTCGCGCATCGGCAAGATTGCCGCGCCTCGCGTCCATGAAGGCGCGGCCAAAGTCGAGGTCCGCCTGATACTGGTTGTGTGCCGCGCAGCGCAGCTCGATGTTCTTGGGCGTAGGAGGTCCACCCATGGCGAAGGGAGCTCTGTGGTGGAACTCGATGTTGCTGGTCTCGCGGCAGCGACGTCCTTGTCCGTCTGCGTAGCAGCAGCGTCCCGAGTCGCGTCGCCATACCTCGCGCCGCACGGCTGCGGGGATGGTCCGGGATCGCTGTGCTCGCTGCGAAGCCGTCGTATCGGCGGTGGGCGTTGAGCCCGACCCATCGGTGCACTTTTCTTTCGTCGGCATCGTCGACCTCGGTCGATCGGTCGAGCCTGCCTTGCGCGCGAGTGTCCGGACGAGCAGCACCTCGATCGCACGACTGATGATCGCGGCCGCATCGCGACCGGTCGCCGACCGGCCGAGGAGATCTTGCAGCGATCGGAGCTTGTCGTGCGTGGCCTCGTCTACGGTGATCTCGATCTTGTAACGACGCGGGCTGAGCGGAACGATCGGCTTCGTCACTGTTGCCGGCTGCGCTGACCGTGGAGCGATCGCGACGCCGATGACGTCTGAGTCCGGGGAGTCCGGCTGATTACTCGAGCAGCCGACGGACTCGCGGTCTGCCCAAGTGCACCGATCGCTCGCACCGACGGCCTGTTCGCAATGCATCGAAGTCGCGTCAGCCGCCACGCCCGCACCGCGACGCCGGGGCATCGCACGAACACGCGACGCCACATCTGCTCGCGGCGCCAGCTCGGCAACCAGCCGCTCGACCTCGCGCGAGCTCTTGTGCGTGGCGCGCTCGAGCACTCGCAAGTGGTTCTCGGTCGTCAGATGCCTGGCCAGCAGATGGATCGCGCTGAGATGCAGCTCTCCGCGTGCGACCAGGTCCAGCACGACTGGAAAGCGGCGCGCCGTGCGCGCAGCCCAAAGCCGCTTGGCCGTTACCTGCTCCGACATGTGAAAGCGCTCCATGCAGAAGCTGAACATGGAGGAGCAGGCGTGACTGGCCCAGAGCTTGCGCTCGTCGATCTCGGCGATCGCGACCAGAAGCGCCGCCGTCGTACGACGGTCGCGGGCGACGAGGCATTCGAAGTGATCGAGCAGTTCCTGTTCGGAGAGTCTTGCGATGCTGTGGAAGGATGTCGTCATGACGACCCTTGTAACACGGGTTTTTCAGGCGTCGTTTTCGGTAAGGACGCGATCACCCGGAGGCATGCGCCTTTCGCGACATCGCGCGAGGTCTGAGCGGAGATACGGGCGGAGTAGCGAAAAATGTCGTACGCTCTGTTTCGCTTCACTACAGGCGACGTCAAGCGACGAATAATCGCGTCAAGCGAAATCGACATCGCAACGACGCTTCGATAACAAAAATGGTATAGCCGGCCGTGATCCGCGTCCGACGCCGCGCGTGTTTTTCGCCGAACTTTTCAGACCCATAGCCGGCCGCGTATCCGAGCCCGACGCCGCGTATCCGAGCCCGTCGCCGCACGTATCCGAGCCCGTCGCCGCACGTATCCGAGCCCATCGCCGCACGCGTACTATCCGACAAACCTTCGCACGTCGCTATCGTCCGGTGCAGGTGCTCAACACACCGATCACTCTAAGCGCCGATGCATCCGACGAGACGTAAGTCACATTCCCCGCGGAATGTTCATGCCGTACGGGACATACCGCGCTAGCCGTACGGCGCATCGCAACAACCAGCCCGTCGCCGGTACCCGCATCGACACAGCAGGCCAGCCGCAACCCTGCCGCCCGCGACCAAGCAGCCCACCACGATGCATCGATAACCGAATCGGACCCCTCACGTCGAAGGCACGCGGCGCGTGCTCGCGCCGCGCTACTCTCCAGTATCGAGACCCTCCGGCAGCTCGAGCAGCCGCTCGCGATAGATCGCCACGATCGACAGGAACGCCGCGACGACCGCGGGCCCCGCGAACACGCCGACGAACCCGAACAGCTGCAGTCCGCCGAGGATCCCGAAGAACAGAAGCGGCGTCGGCAGGTTCGCCTGCCCGCCGATGACGAGCGGCTTCACGAAGTTGTCGATCGACGAGACGACGAGGCCTCCCCAGATCAACAGCGCCGTCGCGCGGAAGTATTCCCCGCCGATGTAGAGCCCGACGGTGATCGGAAACCACACCAGTGCCGAGCCGCCGACCGGCAGGAACGCAAACGCGAAGCAGATCACCGACAGCAGCAGCGCGAACGGGATCGAAAGGATCCAGAACGCGACGCCGATGAAGATCGCCTGAAGAAGCGCGGTCGTCGCCATGCCCTGCACGACGGCCAGCAGAGTGTTCTGGAGGCGCGCGAACAGCCGCCGCCGGTCGCGCGCATCCATCGGCAGCGATTCCTCGAGATACGCCATGAACGCAGCGCCGTCGCGGAACGCGAAGAACATCGTAAACGTCAGGATTCCGATCCCGATCACGAACGCGAGGACGTTCTTGGCCACCTGCGCGGCGTTGGCCGCCGCGTATTCGCTCATCCAGCGAAGGCCCGAAAGGCCGAGCGACGTGGGATCGACCTCACTTCCCGCCAGATGGTCGCTCACCCAGCGCCAGACCGGCTCGACCAGCCAGTGGTGGCTGACGTCGTCGAGCATCTTGACCCGGTTCTGCGAGATGAACTCGGCAGCGCCGTGGTAGGCCGAGATTGCTTCGCGCGCGACGACCCCGGTCAGGAGGAGGGCAGGGACCACGGCCAGCCCCAGCACCGCCAATGTCAGCACCGTTGCCGCCAGGCTCGGTTTGCCAGGCATCAGCCGCAGCAGGACCCGGTAGACCGGGTAGAACACGGCCGCGAGCACGCAGGCCCAGGCGATCGGCGTCGCGTACGGCAGGACGAGCGCGCCGACCAGGGCAACGAGCCCGATCAGCACGACGATCAGAAACGGCGTGGCGAACGCATCCCGGCGGTGCATGGAGCGGTCATCCTATGGGCTTGCGCCGCGGCGAGCGAGCGCGCGGCCGTGCACGCACGAATCGGCCGAATCACGCGCAGCGGCGCGAACTTCGATGCCCGCGGCAATTGACTGTGTGGCCGGTGGTTGTTACCAGACGCGGTCGGTTTGCCGGCTGCGGCCGGACTGTAGGCGCGTAGCTCAGCGGGAGAGCACTACCTTGACACGGTAGGGGTCGGCGGTTCGATCCCGCCCGCGCCTACCACGAAACTCCCGGCACGAATTTTTGAGCGGGATTCCCGAGCGGAATCCAGGAGGAGCAGAGAAGACCTCGACAAACCAGGCCAGGGCGATGTGCGCTGCAGCTGCAGCGCACCAAATGCGGGACCACACCGCTCCCTGAAGCACGGAACCAAGGTCATCACGCGGAAACCGCATGTCGAAAGAGATCACCGTCAGCCTGACCGGCGGCGGCGTTCGAACCATCCCGGCGGGAACTCCCGCCCGTGAGCTGCTGAGCGGAAAACTCGCCAAGCTCGCGATCGGGGTGCTGATCGACGGCCACCCCCGCGACCTCTCCGCAGTCCTTTCCGACGACTGCTGGATCGCTCCGATCCTTCCCGACAGCGAGGAAGGTCTCGACCTGATCCGCCATTCCTCCGCGCATCTTCTCGCGCACGCCGTAAAGCGGCTGTTTCCCGAAGCCCAGGTCACCATCGGTCCGGTCATCGCCGACGGCTTCTTCTACGATTTCAAGTTCGATCGCGGCTTCGCACCCGAGGATCTCGAGCGCATCGAAGCCGAGATGGCGAAGATCGTCTCCGAGAACATTCCGGTCACGCGCGAAGAGATGCCTCGCGACGAAGCGACCGCGTTCTTCCGCTCGATGGGAGAGGAGTTCAAGGCCGAGATCATTGCGGGCCTCACCGATTCGAACGTCGGGCTCTATCGCCAGGGCGATTTCATCGACCTCTGCCGCGGGCCGCACGTGCCCGAGACCGGGCGCCTCGGCGCATTCAAGCTTCTCAGCGTTGCCGGCGCGTACTGGCGTGGCGACGAAAAGAATCCGATGCTCCAGCGCATCTACGGCACCGCGTGGGCCGATCGCAAGGCGCTCGAGCAGCATCTTGCGCGGCTTGAGGAAGCCAAGCGCCGCGACCACCGGAAGCTCGGCAAGCAGCTCGGCCTGTTCAGCTTCCACAAGGAAGCGCCCGGGAGCCCGTTCTTCCATCCGGACGGCGCGCTCGTCTACAACCTGCTGGTCGAATACATCCGCGGGCTCTATCGCCAGTACGACTACAGCGAAGTCATCACGCCGCAGGTGCTCGACGTCGACCTCTGGCACCGCTCGGGCCACTACGAGAATTACCGCGAGAACATGTACTTCACGTCGGTCGAAGAGCGCGAGTTCGCGGTCAAGCCGATGAACTGCCCGACCCACTGCCTGATGTACGGCGAAGACCTGCACTCGTACCGCGAGCTGCCGATCCGTTTTGCCGACTTCGGCCGGCTGCACCGCTTCGAGCGCTCCGGCGTCGTGCACGGCCTTACGCGCGTGCGCACCTTCTGCCAGGACGACGCGCACATCTTCTGCGCGCCCGAGCAGATCCAGGCCGAGATCCGCTCGGTCATCGAAATGATCCGCCACATGAACTCGACATTCGGGTTCAGCGAAACCCGCGTCTACCTTTCGACGAGGCCCGAAAAGTCGATCGGCTCCGACGAGATGTGGAAGCTTGCGGAAGATTCCTTGCGCGAAGTGCTCGCGTCCGAGTCCGTCGAATACAAGCTGAACGCCGGCGATGGCGCGTTCTACGGGCCGAAGATCGACTTCTGCGTGCTCGACGCCGTCGGCCGCGAATGGCAGCTCTCGACCGTGCAGCTCGACTTCTCGCTGCCGGAGCGGTTCGAGCTCAGCTACATCGACACCGACGGCAAGGCCAAGCGCCCCGTGATGATCCATCGCGCGGTGCTCGGCTCGCTCGAGCGCTTCCTCGGAATCCTCATCGAGCATACCGCCGGCGCGCTGCCACTGTGGCTTGCGCCGTGCCAGGTGCTGCTCGTGACCGTCACCGACCGGCAGAACGAGTTCGCCGCCGAAGTGACCGCGACACTTAAACGCGCGGGCATTCGCGCGCGCTCGGATCTCCGCAACGAAAAGCTCGGCTTCAAGATTCGCGAAGCCCAGGCCGCCAGGATCCCGGTGGTCGCCGTCGTCGGCGACAAGGAAGTTGCCGGCGGCACCGTAGCCCCGCGCCTTCGCGGCGGGGAACAGGTCGACCCAATGACAGTAGAAGAATTCACCGGATGGCTGCGTGAGCGCAGCCGGTCTGGTGTTGGAGGTGTGCCATAGCCAAGTCGCAGGAATTCCGAATCAACAACGAGATCCGTGCTCGCGAGGTCCGGTTGATCGACAGCAAGGGCGAACAGCTCGGCATCATGACGATGGCCGACGCCCGCGAGATCGCCGAAACGCGCGCCATGGACCTCGTCGAAGTGGCAGGCGATGCAACGCCGCCCGTCGTGCGCATCATGGACTTCCACAAGTTCCGCTACGAGGAACGAAAGAAGGTCCAGGAGTCGAAGAAAAAGAGCTCGTCGACTTCGCAGCAGATGAAGGAGGTCAAGCTCCGATCGCGCACCGAGGCGCACGACATCGAATTCAAGACGAGCCACATCAAGCGTTTCCTGGCCGCCGGGCACCGCGTGAAAGTCACGGTCTTCTTCAAAGGCCGTGAGATCACCCGGCCCGACATGGGAAAGCAGATGCTACTCAAGGTGCTGTCGACGATCAGCGACGTCGCATCACCGGAAGGCGAGCCGCGGCTCGAAGGCCGCAACATGTCGGTGATCGTGGTTCCGACCAAGACACCGCCGAAGGGAGAGCGAAATGCCCAAGTGTAAGACCAAGAGAGGAGCCGCCAAACGGTTCTCGGTAACGGGAAGCGGGCGCATCAAGCGCAAGCGCGCGTACCATCGCCACCAGCTGTCGGCCAAGACGAGGAAGCAGAAGCGCAGCCTCGGTCATACCGGAATGGTCGCGTCGGTCGACGAGAAGCAGATCAAGCGCATCCTTCCGGGACACTAGGAGAACACGACAATGCCGAGAGTTACCAGAGGAACCAAGGGCAAGCGCCGCCACAAGAAGATCCTTGCCTATGCAAAGGGCTACGTCGGCGGACGCGGTCTTTACCGCCAGGGCCGCGAGACGGTCGAGAAGGGACTGACGTACGCGTATCGCGACCGCAAGGTGCGCAAGCGCGAGTTCCGCTCGCTGTGGATCATCCGCATCAACGCCGCTGCGCGCCTGGAAGGGCTGACGTACGCGATGCTGATGCACGGGCTCAAGCAAGCGGGCGTCGAGATCGACCGCAAGGCGCTCGCCGAGCTGGCCGTCAACGAGCACGCCGCGTTCGCCGAGCTCGTCGCGCTCGCCAAGTCGCGGCTGGCGGCCTGATCCGCGAAGCCGCCCGAATGAGCGAAGCCGAAGCTGACATCGCATGAGCGAAGCAGCCGAATCTCCCGAGACGATCGCGGCCGATGCAGTTGCCTGCGTCGGTCGCGCGATCGATCGCGCGGCGCTCGAGAAGCTTCGGGTCGAATACCTCGGCAAGAAGGGCAGGCTGACGGGCGCGCTGCGCGTGCTCGGATCGCTGCCGTCCGGCGAGCGTCCGGTCTTCGGCCAGCGCGTCAATCGCGCCAAGGAAGAAGTCGACCAGGCCATCGCGGCACGCGAAGCCGAGATCCGGCTCGACGAGCGCACGGCAGCGCTCGCTCGCGGCGCCGTCGACGTGACGCTTCCCGCAGCGGGCGTGCCGCTCGGCACGATCCATCCGATCTCGCGCACGATGACCGAGATCTGCGAGATCCTCGGCGGGATGGGCTTCGAAATCGCCGAAGGCCCGGAGATCGAGGACGACTACCACAACTTCGAAGCGCTCAATATTCCGGCCGATCATCCCGCCCGCGACATGCACGATACGTTCTTCGTCCAGGGCGGCTCGGTGCTGCGCACGCACACGTCGCCGGTTCAGATCCGGGTGATGGAAGCGCGCCGGCCTCCGGTGCGGATCATCGCGCCCGGCGCCGTCTACCGGCACGACGACGACGTGACGCACTCGCCGATGTTTCATCAGATCGAAGGGCTGATGGTCGATCGCGGAATCACGTTCGCGCACCTCAAGGGCGTGCTCACCGAGTTCCTGCGGCGCGTGTTCGGCCGCGATCTCGCCGTGCGCCTGCGCCCGAGCTTCTTTCCGTTCACCGAGCCGAGCGCCGAAGTCGACGTCGCGTGCGTGGTCTGCGAGCAGAAGGGCACAGGCCTCGGGCCGTTCCAAGGGACATGCCGCGTGTGCAAAGGCACCGGCTGGCTCGAGATCCTCGGCGCCGGAATGGTCCACCCAGCGGTCTTCGAGGCGGTCGGCTACGATCCGGAAGAATTCAGCGGCTTCGCGTTCGGTCTCGGCGTCGAGCGCATCGCGATGCTCAAGTACAAGATCGACGACATCCGCCTGTTCTACGGCGGCGACCTTCGTTTCCTGCGCCAGTTTTAGGATTACCGATCCATGCGTCTGTCGTACCAGTGGCTCCGTGAGCTCGTGGAAGGTGAATTGCCTTCCGTCGATGAGGTGGCGCGTCGCCTTACGATGGGCGGCATCGAGGTCGAGGCCGTCCATGCGCCGTCGCAAGCGTGGGACGATCGCCTCGTCGTCGCGCGCATCGAAAAGAAAGAGCAGCACCCCAACGCCGACCGTTTGACGGTCTGTCATGTGGACGACGGAACCGGCGGGCTTCGCACCATCGTCTGCGGCGCGAAGAACCACAGCTCGGGCGACACCGTCGTGCTCGCGCGCGTCGGCGCGAAGCTTCCGGGCGGGCTCGAGATACGGAAGAGCAAGCTTCGCGGCGTCGATTCCGAAGGCATGCTGTGCTCGGCCGCCGAGCTCGGGCTCGAAGGCGGCGAGGACGGCATCATCCTTCTTAACGCCGGGGTTGTCCCCGGCTCGCTCGAAGCGGGACTGGTTCCCGGCTCGCTCGCCGCTCCGCTTCTCGGGCTCGACGATACGGTTCTCGAGCTCGGCATCACGCCGAACCGCGGCGACTGCCTGAGCATGCTCGGCCTTGCGCGCGAGACGGCTGCGCTGTGCGGCCTGTCACTGCGCGCGCCGTCGCCGTCGATCGCGCGACCGCAAGGCCCGTCGCAGGTATCCGTCGAGATTCGCGACACGGAGGCGTGCCCGCTCTATCACGGCCTCGTCGTCCGCGGTGTGCGCATCGGAGCGTCGCCGACGTGGCTTCGCACGCGCCTTGCGGCCTGCGGGCTGCGCTCGATCAACAACGTGGTTGACGTGACCAACTTCGTGCTGATGGAACAGGGCCAGCCGCTCCACGCATTCGATCTCGCGCTCATCGGCGGCAGCCGCATCGTCGTGCGCCGTGCAGGCGAGAGCGAGACGATCCGTACGCTCGACGGACGCGACGTGACGCTCGTGCCGGAAGACCTCGTGATCGCCGACCAGAAACAGCCGGTCGCGCTCGCAGGCGTGATGGGCGGCGAGCTCTCCGCCGTAAGCGCTGCGACGACCGATCTGTTCATCGAGAGCGCCATGTTCGCGCCGACGTTCGTACGCCGCACGTCGCGGCGCCACGGCATGATCACCGACTCGTCGTATCGCTTCGAGCGTGGCGTCGACAGCACGGGCGTCGAGCGTGCGCTGCTTCGCGCCGCGGAGCTGTTCATCCAAGTCGCCGGCGGAAAGATCGAAGGCGGAGTCGTGCGCGAAGGGCCGGGCCCCGCCGCACGAAGCACGGTGGGCGTGCGGCCCGCGCGTGTACGCGCAATGCTCGGCGCCGACGTGTCCGACGAGCGCATCCAGTCTGTGCTCGCGTCGATCGGCGCACCGCCACGTGGCGGCGCCGCCGGCTACGAAGTGACTCCGCCGAGCTGGCGCTTCGACCTCGCGCGCGAGATCGACTTCGTCGAAGAAGTCGCACGCATCATTGGTTACGAGACGATCGCGCCGTCGATGCCAATGATCGAGCTCGCACCGGTGCGCGTACCGGAAAGCGTCAAGGCGACCGAACGTGTTCGCGGCCTGCTGTCGTCGCTCGGCATGAGCGAGCACGTCAGCGTGTCGTTCACGTCCGAAGCATCGAACGCGCGCTACCCGGGGCTGTTCACCGACGGCGCAAGCGTGCTGGTGCGAAATCCGCTGCGCAGCGATGACACGGCGATGCAGCGAAGCGCGCTCGGCGCACTCGTTGCCGCGCTCGCGGCCAACGTCGCCATGCAGCAGCCGCGCGTCGACCTGTTCTCGATTGCGCGAACGTTCGTCGCGACCGGTGAAGGCCTGCCCGGCCAGCGCGAGGTCGCGGCGGGACTCCTCTACGGTCCGCGTCCTGGCGTCGCACCGGGCGAGTCGCGGGACCTCACGTTCGCCGACCTCAAGGCGGTCGTGGAGAAGCTGCTCGGCGTGCTCGCGCCGGGCACGCCGGTCGACTTCCGTCCGGTCACGGGACGCCCCGAATATCACCCGAGGGCAGGCGCCGAGGTCGTGATCGGGGGCCACGTCGTCGGAATGCTCGGGCGCCTCCACCCGGACGTCGCGGAAGGCTCGGAAATCACTGGAGAAATCTACGTCTTTGAAGTTGACTGCCGGGAGGCGGTCGCGTATAGACGCGCGCACCCGGGGCTGCAGCCGATCCCGCGCTACCCGAGCTCGCAAAGGGATATTTCGCTCGTCGTCGACATCGACGTACCTGCGGGAACCGCCCTCCGCGAGATCGAGGAATTGCATGAACCCTGCATCGAATCCGTAATGGTGTTCGATGATTACAGGGGAGCGGGGATCGAAGATGGCCGCAAGGCCCTGGGATACAGGCTTGTGTACCGTGCCGCCGACCGCACGCTGACCGATGCGGAAGTGACTTCGTTGCACGAGAAGGTGGTTGGACACCTGACTGGACGCCTCGGCGCCCAGGTACGAATCTGAGATTCCGCGCTGCTTTCGGGCAGCCGGCGGAGGCGTCGCGCATGACAAAGGCCGAGATCGTCGAGCACATCTACGAGCGCGTCGGGTTTTCCAAGAAGGAAGCGGCCGAGGTCGTCGAGTCGATCTTCGAGGTCATCAAGGCCCGTCTCGAACAGGGCGAGAAGGTCAAGATCTCCGGATTCGGCAACTTCGTGATCAACGAGAAGCGGCCGCGCAAAGGCCGCAACCCGCAGACCGGCGACGAGATCGTGATCTCCGGTCGCCGCGTGCTTTCGTTCAAGCCGAGCCAGGTCCTCAAGCGCACGATCAACGCCGACGAGGCGGCATCGTGACCCCACCGCCCGGATCCGCCGACTTCCCCGATCCCGAACAGGACGCCGCGCCTGCCGACCCTCGCGACGAGGCCCACGCCGGCGAGGAAAATCAGGACGAGTCGGAGGACGGCGACGAGCTCGATGATCAGGAAGACGGCGATGAGCCCGACCTTCAAGGCGCCGGCTCCGATGACGACCAGCACGAGGTCAGCGAAGCCGTCGCGGCGCTGCTCGGCGACAAGCTCTACTTCAAGATCGGCGAGGTCGCCCGCATCGTCGGCGTAAAGCCGTACGTGCTTCGCTACTGGGAAACCGAGTTCAGCATCCTCAAGCCCGGCAAGACCCGCTCCAAGCACCGCCTGTACCGGCGGCGCGACGTCGAGCTGCTGCTTCGCATCAAGGACCTCCTGCACACGCGCCGCTTCACGATCGAAGGCGCGCGCAAGAAACTCCGCGAGGAGTCGATGGGCGCCGAGCCGCAGGCCGCCGCCACCGGCGCTCTCGCCGAGATCCGCGAAGCCCTCGTCCGCATCCGCGACTCCCTCGGCTGAAACGCCGGCTACTCGAAAACCGCGTCGCCCGCGCCCTGCGAGTGCCGCTCGTTTTGAAAAGCCGGACGGTCCCGGTTTAAAAGCCCGCGCCCGCTCACTGCCGCCTTCCGGAGGAATGATGCCGATCGTTCGCATGCGCCGCCCGGCGCTTTCTTTTCTCATGCTGATGCTGGCCGCGACGTGCGGCACCGCCTGGGGCGCCGACGCGCCGGCCGAGTCCACGATCAGCGGCGCCGACACGGCCTGGGTGCTGGTCTCGAGCGCTCTGGTTCTGTTCATGACGCCGGGCCTCGCGCTGTTCTACGGCGGCATGGTGCGCACCAAGAACGCACTGTCGTCGCTGATGCACAGCTTCATCGCGATGGGCGTGATCACGCTGCAGTGGGTCGTCATCGGCTACTCGCTCGCGTTCAGCCCCGGCGGTCCGTACATCGGCGGCGTGTCGTGGTTCGTGCTGCACGGCGTTTCGAACGACGTTGCATGGCCCGGCTACACCATTCCGGCAAGCCTTTTCATGGTCTTCCAGATGATGTTCGCGATCATCACGCCGGCGCTGATCAGCGGCGCGATCGCCGAGCGCATCAAATACAGCAGCTACGTGCTGTTCATCCTTTTGTGGGCGACGCTCGTCTACGATCCGATCTGTCACTGGGTGTGGGCGAGCGACGGGTGGCTGTTCGGAATGGGGGCGCTCGATTTTGCCGGCGGCACGGTCGTGCACATCAGCTCGGGCGTCTCGGCGCTGGCGCTGACTCTCGTGCTCGGGCGCCGCATCGGTTACCCGCACACCGCGATGAAGCCGCACAACCTCACGATGACGCTCGTCGGCACCGCGATCCTCTGGTTCGGCTGGTTTGGCTTCAACGCCGGCAGCTCGCTCGGCGCCAACGCCGTCGGAGTCGGCGCATTCATCGCTACCCATGTTGCAGCCGCAACGGCTGCGACCACGTGGAGCGTCATCGAAGCGTATCATCGCGGCAAGGCGAGCGCGCTCGGCTTTGCCTCGGGCGCCGTGGCCGGCCTCGTCGGCATCACGCCGGCGTGCGGGTTCGTCGACGTTCCCGGTGCGATCGCGATCGGCGCGAGCGTTGCGGCGATCTGCTACGGCGCCATCGTCGTCAAGAGCCGCTTCGGCTACGACGATTCGCTCGATACGTTCGGCGTGCACGGCGTGGGCGGAAGCTGGGGCGCGATCGCCACCGGGATCTTCTGCGTCGCCGCACTGACTCCCGACAAGGCCGGCGGCCTTATCGACAGTGGAAACGTCCACCGCCTGTACGTGCAAGCGATCGGCGTGCTGGCCACGTTCGCGTACTCGTTCGTCGTCACGTTCGTGCTGGCGCGCGTGCTCGATGCGACCATCGGGCTTCGCGTGAACGAGGAAGACGAGCGCATGGGCCTCGATCTCGCGTGCCACGGCGAGACCGGCTACGACATGTGATCGACATCGACGCTCGTGGCGAAAGAGCCGCGCAGCGCGATTCAGGATGCGGCGGGCGAGTTGTCTTTCGGACTACTCGCCAGTATCGTCGCGACTCTTCGGGGTGTAGCGCAGCCTGGTAGCGCACCTGCTTGGGGTGTAGGTGGTCGCTGGTTCAAATCCAGTCACCCCGACCACTGAAATCGGGGACAGAGAATGGTTTTGCGCACGTGAAATCAGTGTCTGTCCCCGATTTTTTCGACCGAATTGACCTTCCGGGAGCCGGCGGGCACTTAACTGGCAGGATCGCCGGCGCATGATTCTCGCATCCAATGACGATGGCATTCAGTCGAGCGGGCTCGCCCGGCTGGTCGAGGCGCTGCGCGTGCTCGACGAGGTCATCGTCGTCGCACCCGACCGGGAGCGGTCGGCCGTAAGCCACGCGCTGACGATCGAGCGGCCGCTTCGGGCCGACGAGATCCAGCCCGGCTGGATCGCCGTCAACGGAACGCCGACCGACTGCATCAACCTCGCGCTCAACGGACTGCTGCCGAAAAGGCCGTGGCTGATCGTCTCGGGCATCAACCGCGGGGCAAACCTCGGGGACGACATCACGTACTCGGGAACGGTCTCGGCTGCGATGGAAGCGGTTCTGCTCGGCGTGCCGGCCGTCGCGTTCTCGCAGGTCGGCCGAGTCGCATTCCACTACGACGCGGCGGCGGCCTTTGCCGTGGGCCTCGTCCGCCAGCTCAAGGAAGAGGGCCTGCCGCCCGACACGCTTCTCAACGTGAACGTGCCGGACCTTCCTGCTCCGGTCGGTTTCGCGATCACGCGCCAGGGCAAGCGCCGCTACAGCGATGCGATCGTCGAGAAGGACGACCCGCGCGGCCGCAAGTATTACTGGATCGGCGGCAGCGAGCTCGACTTCGAGGACGCTCCGGGCACCGACTTCACCGCGATCCGTGACGGCCTGGTGTCGGTTACGCCGCTGCACCTCGACCTGACCAACTACGAAGCGATGCAGAAACTGGCATCGCTGCGCCTGAACTGGCCGTGACGCACGGCGCCCGGAGACACTCGTGGACATCGAATCGCTGATCCGGACCGTACCGGACTTTCCGAAGGCCGGCATCCGGTTCAAGGACATCACGCCGCTGCTCAGCAACGGCCGTGCGCTGCGGCACGTCGTCGATACGATGGCCGAGCGTTATCGCGGCAACGTCGACGCCATCGTCGGCGTCGAGTCGCGCGGGTTCCTGTTCGGCGCGCCGGTCGCATACGCACTCGGCGTCGGTCTCTGCATCGTGCGCAAGCCCGGCAAGCTGCCGCACGACACGCACACCGTCACGTACGCGCTCGAGTACGGGAAGGATTCGCTCGAGATCCACAAGGACGCGCTGCGCCCCGGCGCGCGCGTCGCAATCGTCGACGACCTGCTCGCAACCGGCGGCACCGCAAAGGCCGCCATCACGCTCGCCGAGGCGTGCGGCGCAAACGTCGTCGAATGCGGATTCCTGATCGAGCTCGAGTTCCTGAAAGGCCGCGCCGCGCTCGCGCCGGTTCCAGTGCACTCGCTGCTTCAGTACAACGGCGACTAGAAATCGGGGACAGACACCGATTTCACGAAATCGGTGTCTGTCCCCGATTTTCCGATTTCGAAGGGGACGATGGTGGATCAGCAGACCAAGCCGAGCTTCAAGGACATGATGAATGACGTCGTCGCGTACGGCTCGTGCTGCGAGTGCGGCTCGTGCGTGCTCGTCTGTCCGCACAACGTCATCGAGTACATCGACAGCAAGCCGAAGCAGACCGCGAAGGCGACCGCCCCGTTCGACTTCTGCGGAATCAGCGAGGGTATCGGCTGCGACGTCTGCGCGCAGGTCTGCCCGCGTCTTACGCCTCGCGAGTTCAACCTTGCCGATCGCGTGTTCGCGAACCAGGAAGGGAAGATCCACGCGGGCGGTTTCGGAAAGTACCAGGAAATCTTCGCGGCGCGCGTCAAGGATCCGTTGATCCTCGACGTCGCGCAGGACGGCGGTGTGGTCACTGCGCTGCTCGTACATGCCCTTCGCACCGGCCGCATCGACGGCGCGGTGGTCTCGGCTGCCGATCCCGAACGTCCGTGTGCGCCGCGGCCGATCTGCGCGACCACCGAAGCCGAGATCATCGCCGCCGCCGGCTCCTGGTACACGTACTGCGCCAACGATCTCGCGCTCGAGGAGGCTGGCCAGAAGGGATGCGACCGTGTCGCCTTCGTCGGCGTGCCCTGCCAGATCACACCCACCCGCAAGGCCGAGCACCGCGATACCGGCTTCATCCACACCGAAAAGAAGCGCGACAAGATGATCGAGCGCCAGACGCGCAGCCTCAAGGATCCGTCCGACCGCATCGCACTGCGGGTGGGCCTGCTGTGCTCGGAGGTCTTCGACTTCGAAGGACTGATGGTTGGCAAGATCCAGGGCGAAATGGGTATCCCCCTGACCGACATCGCCAAGTTCAACGTGAAGGGCGAGGTGCTCGTGTATCGCAAGAACGGCGATCTGGTGAAGATCCCGCTTGTCGAGGCGCAGGAGCACGCGCGGCCGGAATGTCATCATTGCGGTGACTTTTCGGCCGAGCTCGCCGATGTGTCGTGCGGCGGCGTGGGTTGCATGGGGTGGACGATCACGATCACGCGGACCGATTTGGGACGGCGCGTCATGCAGGAGCTGATCGAAGCCGACGTGATCGAAGTGAAACCGATCGACGAGTTCGAAAGCTCGCTCAAAGTGCTGCTGCGTCTTGCGCGCCGCCAGCACCAGCGCGTGCCGGCGGGCACGACGAGCAACAATTCGTTCGTGCGTCCTCCGTATTACCGCCCCGCACCGAACGCGTAAGCTCACGCAACGCCGCACCGCAGCGACGATGTTGGCTTGACTCAACCTTGTGCCGACGATTACCTTCTCCGCGGTTTCGGCCGTTCGGCTGACATATTTTACCGCTCGTTCTGCCTTTGGGAGGGCTCATGAAAAGTTGGAGAAAGCTCGGCATCGCCGGGCTCGCAGCAGTCGCTTTGGCTTTTGGCGTTCAGCGGGCGGATGCGCGGTGCATCGACCCCAACACGAATACGGTCGAAACCGCGGCCGATTGCCGCTTTGCCACCGGTGGTACGGGCGATGTCTGCCGCGTTGCAGTCGG
Organism: Candidatus Limnocylindrales bacterium; assembly: GCA_035571835.1. Taxonomy (NCBI): domain Bacteria; kingdom Bacillati; phylum Chloroflexota; class Candidatus Limnocylindria; order Candidatus Limnocylindrales; species Candidatus Limnocylindrales bacterium. The sequence continues at coordinate 123,329 of DATNBU010000013.1, forward strand.
CCTCCCGCAGGACTCTTCTGGAACGCCGTTCGTCGATCCCAAGAAGATCGTCTGCATTGACGGCGAGGCTTGCGACGCCGACGGCACCGCCGACGGCACGTGCACGTTCCGCGTCGGCATCTGTGTGAACGTACCGAACGGCGGCTGTGACACCGCTCCCATTACGGCGTCCCTGCTCAGCAAGCCGGGCGTCAAGGAAGCCACCAACGCGTTCAAAACGCCTCTGGCCGTCTATAACCAGATCACGCTGGAGAACGGACTGGCCAGTCTCGAAGGCTCGGCGGTCAACGCATGCACCGACGCCGACCTGCCGGTCAAGGTGAATCTCAAGCTCAAAGGCGCGTGCGCGAGCGGCGGCGGCTGTACGAGCGACCTCGAATGTACCGCCGACGAGACCGACTCGTGCATTTTCTCGGCGAAGAAGAACAAGGCGAACGTCTCGTTCAGCGTAAGCGACGCCGCGGATGACTACGGCGTCAAGTTCAAGCTGACCTGCGCGCCGTCGGCGACCAATCCGGCGCATGCCTTCGTGATCGCGGACTCCAACGACCTGATCGGCGGCCCGCTCGCGATGGGCAGGGTCGGCGACTTCATGATCCGCAATGGCAACGTGCGCGCCGTCGTACGCGCGCCGGGCCGCCAGCACTCGTTCATGCTGCTCAACGGCGGCGAGATCATGGACGCGGATCTCGTGCGCAGTGACCCCTCCGAGGATCGCGACAGCTTCAAGGGCATCCAGCCGGAGATCAACATCTGCTCGTCACAGGCGACGACCAACGTCGACGTGCTCAACGCCGGAACGGATCCGGAGCTCTCGCCGGCCGCGATCATCGAGTCGAGCGGCGACGACGATCTGTTCGACCCGATCAAGCCCGACGTCCTCGTGACCGCGGCCAACAGCGCGCTGACCGTGCCCGCCGAAGCCAACGACGTCGACATCCCGATCTCCGTGAAAACGCACCTGATCCTGAGCCCGTACTCGAACGTCATCGAGATGGCGACGACGATCACGAACAACGGGGGCAGCGGCACCGCCCACTACTTCATGGGCGACTTCATCAATCCCGGTGGTCAGCTCGAGCCGTTCGGGCCCGGGCAGGGCTACGGCGAAACGCAGATTCGAAACGGCAGCAACACGGCATCGCCCGGGCAGACGCTCGACTTCCTTGCGTTCCAGGGACGCATGGACGCCGCCGGCCTGACGTACGGTGTCGTCTTCCCGCAGGCTGGCGCATCGCCGCAGGTGGGCGCGACCAAGACCGGGACTTTCGCATCCTCGGGCGTGTACGCCTACGTGAGCAACAACAACCTGTTCGACACGCTGTTCGGGAACATGAACGCCAAGGACCAGGGTGGCTTTGCCGTCACCGGCAATGGAGGTGAGAAAACCTTCCGCCGCTGGTTCGTGATCGGGAAGACGATCTCCGACGTGACGAAGGCTCATACCGAGATTTTCCTGCGGCCGAAGTCCGCTCTTCAGGGATTCGTGAAAGACACCGACGGCAATCCGGTCGCCGATGCGCACGTGACCCTGGTCAAGAACGGCAACACCATCAACGGCTCCTGCAGTCCCAACACGGACTGTCACGACATCTTCACGTCCACGCTGACCGATGAAAACGGGTTCTACCGCTTCATCATTCCGGCGGGCGATTACGACATCTACTACCGCAAGGGCGGGACGCCGTATCCGGGTCACGACGACGTTCCGACGCTGCTGGCGGGAGTCATCACGGAAGAGAAGAAGACCACGGTTGCGGCGGATCTCGTGCTGCCAAAGACCGGTACGGTAACCGTCAACGTCGTGGACGAGCTCGGGAACCCGATCGCAGCGAAAGTTTCGATCGTCGGACCGCAGGCAAGTCCTGACCCGCTCAACAGAGAGCCGTTCGTCATTCCCCAGTTCGGCCGCTTCTTCGGTTATGATTTCGAGGAGAAGGGCGACGTATTCGGCCTTGCGGAAGCGAAGTTCGCCGATGCAAGTGGCACGACCGGCACGTTCGACCTCGAGCCGGGCACGTACCGCGTGGTCGTCTCGCACGGTTACGAATACGACGCCGACAATCAGGCACTGGTGGTGACCGAAGGCGCCAATACGACGATCAATGCGGTGGTGCGCCACGTGGTCGATACGACCGGCTTCGTGTCGATCGATACCCACGTTCACATGATCAACAGCCCGGACAGCACGATCACCCGCGAGCGCCGCATCACGTCGATGATCGCCGAAGGCGTGGATTTCTTCGTGAACACCGATCACGATTTCATCCATTCGCTGGCGGACGAGATCTCGAGCATGGGCGTCGGCTCGCTGATCGCGAACTCTCCGTCGGACGAAGTCACGACCAGCCACTACGGTCATTTCAACGTCTGGCCGCTGACGGTCGATAGCGCCCAGCTTGCCGGCGGTGCGATCGACTGGAGTGCCCATCTCGGGATCGGAACCGGCTACCCGTCCGGTGGGTTCTATGATTCGCTGCCGAGCGAGATCTTCACCGTCGGTGCTGCGTATCCGGGCACGCAGGTTGTCCAGGTCAACCACTTCAACAGCGGGACGCTCGGCCACTTCAATGCGCTCGGCATCGATACCGCGCAGAACCCGCCGATCAGCAGCAATGACGTGTATCGTTGCGTTGGCGGACCCGACGCGCCGACGAGCGGTTTTGGCAAGCCTTGCCAGATCCGGATCTGCCTTGGTGGCGTCAACGACGGCAACACCTGCACCGGTGCCGGCGACTGTACCGGTGGAACGTGCGGGGCCGGTAGCGCCTGTCAGGCGCCCGGAGTCTGCACGGCGGCCGGTAACCTCAGCAGTTACCTCCGCTTGCCGCCGAGCTCGACCAACCTGTACGGTGACAACTTCACGGCCCTCGAGGTCTGGATCGAAGCCAGCCGCGGGCAGACTGCGCTGCTGCGCGGTGACAACATGGCCGACTGGTTCAACCTGCTGAGCCAGGGCCGTTTCCGCGCCGGCACGGCGGACTCGGACACGCACAGCTCGATCTCGGTCCAGGCAGGCGGTCCGCGTACGTTCGTCGCATCGTCGACGGATGCGCCGGGGTCCATCAGCGCGGAAGAGCTCGCGCAGAACGTCAACGGGATGCGTGCCATCGGATCGAACGGCCCGTTCATGCGAGTCTCGCTCAACGGAACGGCGTCCCAGGCGCTGGGCAGCCCGCGGACGACCACGTACCTGCCGGGCGTAGACGCGAACACGATCTCGGTTCATGTCGAGGCTCCGACGTGGGCCGAATACGATACGATCGACGTGTACATCAACTCGCCCACGAGCTGTCAGTCGGAGTGGACGTTCTTCGGATCCGTCAATCCGTCGAAGTGCTCGACGGTGGTTCCGCAGAAGACGCTGACGAAGGCGCTGGTTGCGGACGCGACGCACTTCACCGTCGGGACATCGACAGGCGTTTCGGGCTTCGGCACGCGCCTGGTCTCCGACGTTTCCATTCCGGTGACGGTCGCGGCCGACTCGTGGGTCGTCGTGGTCGTGCGCGGCACCGATGGCGTGTCGCATCCGCTGTTCCCGATCGAGCCGCAGGACATCAGCGAGACCGGCAACGACACGCTGTCGCAGCTCACCGATGGCGGCGCGGCGCTGCCGTGGAACCTGAACGAGAGCGGCCAGCTTGCGCTCGCGTACTCGAACCCGCTGTTCTTCGACGACGGCGACAACACGTGCACTTTCAGCAATGGAAGTGCAGCCTGTCCGCTCTGAGACTGGAACCGACCGTAAGGTTGGTGCAAGAAGAAGCGGGGGTCCCCATGGGGCCCCCGCTTTTTTCTTTTGAGGAGACAGATGCTGAAGCGTCGGGTTCTTTTTTCGCTGTGTGTCCTGTCACTGGCCGTCTCTTCCCGAGCCGAGATCACGCCCGAACCTGGCACGCTGTTCGAGTTCGCGAAGAAGGCGTGGGTCGTGGGTGTCGTATCGCTCGGCCATCCGCAGTCATTCGACAACGGCGGAATCCTGGCCTTCCCGGCGCAGATCGATGAGCTCGTGTGGTCGCGCGGCGCGACGCCGCAGACGCTGACGCTGATGTACGACGTTCCCAGGGAAGAGAAGAACACCCCGTACTTCAAGGAGCACGACGTGTTTCTGGCTCCGTTTCGCCAGCTTCCGGATTACTCGTCCTGGCGCGAGAAGCTGCCGGGCAAACGCCGTTACCAGGTCTACGGCGGCCGCCGATACGTGTTCCGCGGCGACGACATTCCGCAAGTGAAACGGATCCTTGCCGATTTTCTCGCAGCGTCGGACGCGAAGGCGAGCGACCACGAAGTCGCCGAAGTGCGCGTCGTCATAACTGCCCTCGGCTCCGGCAACGCGGTCGTTCGTGAGGACGCCGCCAGGTTCCTGACCAGCTATCCGAATCTCGCACGCGACTTCGCAGACTCCGATGTTGCGCCGCTTGCTGCCTATCTTGGCGGGGACGCGCCGTTCGAGGAGAAGATGCCGCTCGTCGACGCGCTTGCTGCGGCGAAGGTGACGGCGATCAAGCCGTCTCTGGCAGAGCTCGGAAAGAGGGACGATGCGTCCGGAGCTGTCGGCCTCCGCGGCCTCGCCGGTTTCGGTGAGTGGCCGCAGACCGGTCGTCTCCTCGAGCTGTCGCGCTCGTCTTCCAAGGAGATGCGATGCTATGCCGCAGAGGCGCTTGGCCGACGTGCAGCAACGGATCCCCAGGCGATGCAGCGGGTGAAGGATCTTTTCGTCCAGCAGGAAGATCCCAGGATCATCGACAGCGTCGGCGTAGGTCTTGCACACAGCGGCGGTGAGAACGTCATCGTGTTTCTCGGCGAGGCGCTCGCACGCGGTGATGCGACCAGTATATCGGCCGGCAAATCCCTGGCCGCCATCGGCGGACCGGCAGCTACCGCAGTGCTGAAGAAGACGCTCGAAGAAAAGCAGGGGCCGGCGGCGACTGCGGCGGCCAACGGGCTCCGCAGCATGGAAGGATGCCCGGACTGCGGCGTCATCCTCGAGACCCAGTATAAACAGCATCCGGATCCGGAAGTCCGCAGCCTCATCGGCATCATTCTGGGCGTCCGGCTGCAGCATAAGCATTGATCCGAAAGGCGAGAGGTGTGCAGTGAAACCATCGCGGAAAATCCGAAACGTCTTCGTCGCAGCACTTCTTTCGTTCGCAGCGACCGCAACTGCCGAGAACGCGGAACCAAAGACCATCTACGAAGCAGCCGAGAAATCCTGGGCCGTCGGAACCGTTCAGCTCGGCCGCGCGCTCAAGTTCCGCCAGGGACAGCTGCTGGCGTTTCCGTCCACGATCAATGAGCTGCTGTGGGCTCCGAAGAAGACCAAGCCGCGCAACCTGATGTTCATCTACGAAGTACCGGAGGCAGAAAAAGACCATCCGTACTACAACGAGCACGACGTATTCTTCGCGCCGATCCGACTGCTGTCCGAGCATGCGTACTGGAAGGACAACCTGCCCACCACGCGCCGCCATGATGTGGCCGGTCGTCGCTACGTGTTCCGCGGCGACGACATTGCCGAAGCGAAGAAGATCCTCGGAGGCTTCCTGCCCGCGACCGAGCTGCACGGCCGCGACAGGTGGAAGGGAGAGGTCCGCGGGTTAGTGGCTGCGCTCGGTGCGCACAACGCGGTGCTGCGCGAGGATGCCGTCGTGTTCCTGTCGTCTTTGCCGCAACTGAAGGATGGATTCGAAGACACCGACGTTGCGGCCGTGGCGAGCTACCTCTCGGGCGATGCGCCGGCAGCGGAAAAGACGAAGCTCATCGACGCCGCCGCCGCGGCCAACCTGACAGCGCTCAAGCCCACTTTCGACGAGCTCGCCAAGCGGACCGACACGGTGGGCGCGGCGGCCCGCAAAGCGGCCGACCGTCTCGGCGGCGTCGCGGACCAGGCGCAGGCCGCCCAGCACTGAGACCGCAGTTTGAAATCGGGGACAGACACCGATTTCGGGAAATCGGTGTCTGTCCCCGATTTCTCCGAACCGGACACGGTCGCCCGGATGGCGGGGGCCGGCTTACGCGGACAACCGCCACAGACGCATTGCGCCAGTGCAGGGTTTCGTCTACTAACCAGCGATTGCGCAGGCTCAGACGATGACAATTTACGATTACCCAGGGTGCCCATTCGGCAGGAAAGTCCGGATCGTGCTGGCCGAGAAGGAGCTCTCCTTCGACTCGGTCAATGTCGATCTGGCCAAGGGTCAGCAGCGGAGCGAAGAGTTCCGCCGCTTGAATCCTTTCGGCAAAGTTCCCGTCCTCGTTGACGAATCGAGCGTGGTCTACGAGTCCACGATCATCAACGAGTACCTCAACGACGAGTATCCGCATCCGCCCGAGCTGCTCCCGGAAGACTCCGGCGAGCGCGCCCGCGTACGGCTTCTCGTCGACTTCGCCGATCGCGCCTTCACGCTTCCGGTCATGGCGCTCGAGCGCGAGACCAAAGCCGCCGAGAAGGACGAGACCCGCGTCCAGGCCGCCAAGGACGCCGTCGCCAAGGCGCTGCAGATGCTCGAGCGCGAGCTCGCCGGCCGCGAGTACCTCGCCGAGAGCTTCTCGCTCGCCGACGTCGCGTTCGCCCCGGCGCTGCTGATGCTGCCGAACGTCGGCGTCACGATCGATCCGTCACTGGCGAACGTGGCCGCATGGAAGGCGCGCCTGCTCGCACGGCCGAGCATCGGCCGGGTCGCGAAGAGCGCGGCCTGAGGCCAGCCCACCGGCAATGAGACGCCCCGACGATCTCAATTTCCGCGAACGCATGTTCGTGCCCGAAGTGATTCGTGGCCTGTTCGTGACGGGCGGTCGCTTCTGGCGCAACCTGTTCCTTCACATCGGCCATCAGCTGGGCATCGCAAAGGATACGAAGGCGGCGGTGACGCTGCAGTACCCCGAGCAGCATTTCGATTACGGTCCGTCGTATCGCGGAAGCCACCGCCTGACGCTCAAGGACGACGGCTCGGTGCGCTGCACCGCGTGTTTTCTGTGCGCCACCGCGTGCCCGGCGCGCTGCATCCACATCGAAGCGGGCGAGCATCCGGATCCGACGGTGGAAAAGTTTCCGCTTCGCTACGAGATCGACACGCTTCGCTGCATCTACTGCGGCATGTGCGTGGAAGCCTGCCCCTGCGATGCGATCCGCATGGACACCTCGGTGCATCCGCGTGTCTCCGGCTACACGCGCGAAGAGTTCATCGAGGACAAGCAGCAGCTGATGGAACGTTCGCGCATCATGCGCGACCAGGGCGAAGGCGAGCTGATGCGGCAGATGATCGATTCGTACAAGCGCGCGAAACCCGGTGAGGCGATGGCCGACGAGGCCGTGGCCGACGCGTGATCTTTTACTACCTGTGGCGCGCCGGCCTTCTCGGTCGGGCAGACGGGGAAAAACTTCGTTTCTTCCTCGGCGCCACCGGTAACCCGCTGTTCCTGTCGCGTCGCATGCCGCTGGTCTCGGCGCTGAGCTGGCCGCGGGCGCTCGTGCAGCCTTCGTATGCACGCGCGATCGCATCGTGGCTCGCGTACCGCGCCGATCTCTACGACGGCCACCAGGGCTAGAAGAAGGCGGCCTGTCGCCTTTTCGCGCGGCTAGAAAAAGGGGCCGTGTCCCCTTTTTCGTGGAATGGACCGGTTACCAATCGTCGCGCGATCCGTTTACCATTGTCGGCCTCGTTGCAGCAGAAGAGAGGCAAAACAAGCCATGGCGAAGACGTATCAACAGATTCTCGACGAAGCGCGACGCGCGGTGCCGGAAGTAACGGCCGACGACGTCAAGCGCTCGATCGACTCGAAAACCGGCGCCGTCGTGCTCGACGTGCGCGAGAAAGACGAGTTCCGCGACGGGCACCTTGCCGGCGCCGTCAGCGTGCCGCGCGGGTTCCTCGAGATGCAGGTCGAAGGTCACGTGCCCGACAAGCAGACGCCGATCATCGCGTACTGCCAGAGCGGCGTACGCTCGCTGCTGGCCGGCCGCATCCTGAAGGAAATGGGCTACTCGAACGTGCGCTCGATGGGCGGCGGTTTCGGCGCGTGGAAAAACGGCGGCTTCCCGTGGGTCCAGGACTTCGCGTTCACGCGCGAGCAGGTCAGCCGCTACAGCCGGCACTTCCTGCTCGACGAAGTCGGTGAAGCGGGGCAGGCGAAGCTTCTGAACGCCAAGGTGCTTTGCCTCGGCGCCGGCGGCCTCGGCTCGCCGGTTGCGCTGTATCTTGCTGCGGCCGGTGTCGGCACGCTCGGCATCGTCGACGACGACGTCGTCGATCTTTCGAACCTGCAGCGCCAGATCCTGCATACGACCGACCGCGTCGGCACGCCGAAAGTCGAGTCCGCAAGGATCGCGATCAATGCGCTCAACCCCGACGTGCGCGTCGTCGAGCACCGCACGCGCCTCGATTCGTCGAACATCCTCGACATCATCGCGGACTACGACATCATCGTCGACGGATGCGACAACTTCCCGACACGTTATCTCGTCAACGACGCGTGCGTGATGACGAACAAGACCAACGTGCACGGGAGCATCTTCCAGTTCGAAGGTCAGGTGACGGTGTTCAAACCGCACGAGGGCCCCTGCTATCGCTGCCTGTTCCCGGAGCCTCCGCCGCCGGGCATGGCGCCGAGTTGCGCGGAGGCCGGAGTGCTCGGCGTGCTGCCGGGCCTCGTCGGCTGCATGCAGGCACTCGAGACGATCAAGCTCATCCTCGGCGCCGGCGAGCCGCTGATCGGACGCATCGCCAAGCTCGACACGCTCGCGTTCGACATCACGATGCTGCGCCTGCGCCGCGATCCGAAGTGTCCGATCTGCGGCGAGCACCCGACGATAACCGGGCTGATCGACTATGAGGAGTTCTGCGGACTTCGCCCGCCGTCTGGCGGCGGCGACGACCGTCATGTTCATTGATGGCGGAACCGCGACCGCAATTCTGATGCGTCACGGCGAGACCGCCTGGAACCGCGACAGGCGGGTCATGGGCGATCTCGACATTCCGCTGAGCGATGACGGGCGGCTGCAGTCCGGACACGCCGCGCGCCTGCTCGAATCGTTCGCGATCGACCGCATCGTCTCGAGCCCGCTCGTGCGCGCGAAGGAGACCGCCGAGATCGTCGCGCAGCATCTCGGCCGCACCATCGAAACCGATCCGCGCCTTGTCGAAGTGCGCTTCGGCGAGTGGCAGGGAAAGACCTACGAAGAAGTTGCGACCGACCCGCGCTACCACGGCTTCGCGACCGATCCGGTGGCCAACGCGACGCCCGGCGGCGACACCGCCGAGAGCGTGCAGCGGCGCGGGCTCGAAAGCCTCGCCACGCTGCGCGCAGGCGAGTGCGTTCTTTTCGTCACGCACGGCGACATCATCCGTACGCTCATCTGCCACTTCCTTGCGACGCCGCTCGTAGCGTACCGGCGCATCCGCACGGACAACGGCGGCCTGTCGGCGATTGCGATAGGCGCAGGCGCGCCCGAGGTGAAGTTCCTCAACATGCTCGCCGACCCGGAACGCGCACGAAGTCACACGCACTGGAGCGCGACGGCGTAGTCGCGCGGTCGGATGGAAGCGCGACGGCGTAGTCGCGCGGTCGGATGGGAGCGCGACGACATGACCCGCACAAACCTCGACTGAGGTGTATTGACTAGCGCGGCAGGCAAAGGCACGTTTCGTCGGCATGTCAGCCGAGCAACTCCAGGGAATCGCACGAGAGCTTCGCATCGAATCGCTGCGCATGATTCACGCGGCCGCTTCCGGTCATCCCGGCGGTTCACTGTCAGCCGCGGAAATCGTCGCGTGTCTGTATTTCCGGATCCTGCGTCATCAGCCGGGGAAACCCGACGATCCGTCGCGCGATCGTTTCGTTCTCTCCAAAGGACATTGCGTGCCGGTCGTGTACGCCGCTCTGGCGCGCGCAGGCTCGATCCCTCGCGACGAGCTTCGCACGCTGCGCCACATCGGCAGCCGTCTGCAGGGCCATCCCGATCACGTGCGGCTTCCGTACATGGAAGCGGCGACCGGCTCTCTCGGACAGGGCCTGTCGGTGGCGGTCGGCATGGCGCTCGCGGAGCGGCTCGACCGCCAGAATGATTATCGCGTCTACTGCCTGCTCGGCGACGGCGAGCTGCAGGCCGGCCAGAACTGGGAAGCCGCGATGTCGGCCGGCAAGTTCGGGCTCGCCAAGCTGTGTGCGATCGTCGATTGCAACAAGGTCCAGCTCGACGGGCACGTCGCCGGTACGCTCGACGTCGAGCCGCTCGCGCAGAAGTTTGCGGCGTTCGGATGGAACGTCTGCGACGTCGACGGCCATTCGGTCGAAGCGCTGCTCGACGCGTTCGACAGCACGCGGCTCGAGAAAGCGCGGCCGACCGTGATCCTGGCGCGCACGGTCAAGGGCAAGGGCGTCTCGTTCATGGAAGACACGCACGCGTGGCACGGCAAGGCGCCGTCGGCCGAAGAGCTCGAGCGCGCGCTCGCCGAGCTCGAGGCGGCGTAGCCATGGCCAAGGCGACACGCGCAGCGTTCGGCGAAGCACTCGTCCGGATCGGAGGCACCCATCCGAAGGTCGTTGTGCTCGACGCCGACCTCGCGAGCTCGGTGCACACCAGGAAGTTCGCCGATGCGTTCCCGTCGAGGTTCTTCGAGATCGGCATTGCCGAGGGCAACATGGTCGGGATCGCGGCCGGGATGGCACTCGGCGGGCTGGTCCCGTTCGCCGCAAGCTTTGCGTGCTTCCTGACGGGCCGGTTCGAGCAGGTCCGCATGTCGGTCGGGTACAACAACGCCAACGTGCGGCTGGTCGGCACGCATTCGGGCGTCGGCGTCGGCGAGGACGGCTACTCGCAGATGGGCCTCGAGGACATCGCGCTGATGCGGTCGTTGCCGAACATGGTCGTGCTCCAGCCGGCCGATGCGATCGAGGCCGAGCGTGCGACCGAGTTTCTTGCGGACTATGTGGGCGGCCCGGCCTACCTGCGGCTGACCAGGCAGGCGGTCGCGGACGTGAACGGGCCGGACTATCGGTACGAGTTCGGCAAGGCGGTTGAGCTTCGCGACGGCAGCGACCTCATGATCGTCGCCTCCGGGGCAGTCGTCGCCGAGGCCCTCGGTGCTGCGGAAAAGCTTTCCAAGGCAGGGATTTCGGCGGGGGTTCTCAACCTCCACACGATCAAGCCTCTGGACGTCGATGCCCTGCATCGGGCCGCCGACCGCTGCGGCCGGCTGCTGACGGTCGAGGACCATGGGATTGCCGGTGGGGTCGGTGGTGCGGTGGTCGAGGCGCTGTCCGAAGTGCGCGACGTCGCGATCCGCATCCACGGGGTGCACGGCTACGGCGAGTCCGGCACCGCCGAAGCGCTCTACGCCAAGCACGGCCTCGACGCCGAGGGCATCGCCCGCGTCGCCCGCAACTTCATCAGCAGCACCACCCGATCCCACCGCGGCGTCGCCTGAAAATAGGGACAGGTACATTTAAAAAAACGCAGCGAATTCAACGGCCGCGCTTTCAAGGTAATCGGGGTAATCGGGGACAGACCCCGATTTCCGTTAATCCGGGACAGTCCCCGATTTGCCGAAATCAGTGTCTGTCCCCGATTTGCCGAAATCAGTGTCTGTCCCCGATTTGCCGAAATCAGTGTCTGTCCCCGATTTCCCGCAACCGGTGTCTGTCTCGGATTGATGGGGCGGATTTTGTTGCGGAAAATTAAATGTACCTGTCCCCATTTATGAAGCGGGCCTGCTCGAAGCGGCGGCCTTGGCGGCGGTATTTGTTTTCGTAGGCGCTGGCGGCGGTGACGGGGCGCTCCCAAGGTTCGGTGAGGAAGCCGGCGGCTTCCATGCGCTCGCGGATCTCGGCGAACAGCGGCACGACGTCCGTTACGACATCGACGGTCCCGCCCCGGACCAGCACCGTAGCCAGCGACTCGCACAGCTCGGGCTGGAAGAGCCGGCGCTTGTGGTGGCGCTTTTTCCACCACGGATCCGGGAAATAGACGTGCACCGCATCGATGCTGCGCTCGGCCAGCAGGTGCCGCACGATCCACGAGCCGTCGCCCTCGAACAGCCGCAGGTTGGCGGGCAGGGGCCCGGCGCGGTGCGCACGCACGACCGAGCTCGGCAGCCACTCGATCCCGACAAAGAGCGTGCGCGGATCGGCCACCGCCGCGCTTCGCAGGAAGCCGCAGTTGCCCGGCCCGATCTCGATCTCGACGCGGTCGAACCGGCCGCCCTCGAGCCAGAACTCGCGGGTGACTTCCCGCCGTGGGCCGAAGATTCCGAACTGCATGGGAGTAGTCTCTGTCGATGACCGAGCGCCCGCCGAATCCGGAGGCGTGCGCGCGCGGATTGCAGGGTGGGCGCGCTCTTACCGGCGATGGGACGCCGGCGCAATGAATGCCGCGCCTGCCGACGGTGCGCTGTTGAAAACTACGCGAACCAACCTTAGAACTCTCGCCATGGCCAAACCGATCACGACGCTGCCGAGAATCGCCGACGTCCGCGGCGACGCAGGAATTCTCGCCGAATCCGTCGTCTGCACGCGAGTGGACCAAGCCCTCGCCTGGGCCCGCAAGTACTCGCTCTTTCCATACCCGTTCGCGACCGCCTGCTGCGCAATGGAATACATGTCGCTGTCGATGGCGCCGTACGACATCGACCGCTTCGGCGCGCTGCTGCCGCGTTTCACGCCGCGCCAGTCCGACCTCTTGATGGTCATCGGCACCGTGACCGCGCGCCAGGCTCCGATCCTGATCCGCGTCTACGAACAGATGGCGGAGCCTAAGTGGGTGATGGCGTTCGGGGCGTGCGCGTCGAGCGGCGGGTTCTACGACAACTACACGACGATTCCGGGAATCGACAAGCTGATCCCCGTCGACGTCTACGTCGCCGGATGTCCGCCGCGTCCCGAAGGCGTGCTCGACGCGCTGATGGCCCTGCAGCGCAAGATCCAGGGTGAGCCGTCGATGACCGCGTTCTCGGCGAAGCCGGCAGCGTAAACCACGCCGGACACACCGTCCGGTCTTCTTCTCGATCAGCGAACAGCGAGTCTTTCAGCGTATGAGCCAGCACGTACTGCTTCGTTACCGCGACGTCTCCGTGGACCTGAGGCAGATCGACAACTACATCGCCGACGGCGGCTACAAGACGGCGCGCCGCGTCTTCAACGAGATGACTCCCGAGCAGGTGCTCGAAACCGTCAAGGAGTCGAATCTGCGCGGCCGCGGCGGCGCAGGATTCCCGACCGGCCTGAAGTGGAGCTTTCTCGCCAAGGGCACCGGCAAGCCGATCTATCTGCTCTGCAACGCCGACGAGAGCGAGCCCGGCACGTTCAAAGATCGCGCGATCATGGACAACGATCCTCATCAGCTGCTCGAAGGGATGATGATCTCGGCGTGGGCGATCGGCTGCATCGACGCGTACATCTACATTCGCGGTGAGTTCGCTTTCGGCGCCGACGTGCTGCTCAAGGCGATCTCCGAAGCGAAGGCGAAAGGCTTTCTCGGCAAGAACGTTTTCGGCACCACGCGCGAGCTCAACATCCACGTGCATCGCGGCGCCGGCGCGTACATCTGCGGCGAAGAGACCGGCCTGATCGAATCGCTCGAGGGCAAGCGTGCCCATCCTCGCATCAAGCCGCCGTTTCCTGCCGTCTACGGCGTGTTCGGCTGTCCGACCATCGTCAACAACGTGGAGACGCTGGTGTGCGTGCGGCACATCCTCGAGCGCGGCGCGGCGTGGTTCAAAGGCATCGGGCCCGACTCCGGACCCGGGCCGAAGCTGTACTGCGTCTCCGGCCACGTAAAAAGGCCCGGCACCTACGAGCTGCCGATGGGCACGCCGCTGATGGACCTGATCTTCGAACATTGCGGCGGCATGCTGCCGGGCCGGAAGCTGAAGGCCGTGATTCCGGGCGGCTCGTCGGTCCCTGTGCTGAAAGCCGACGAGTGCGACATCGCGATGGACTTCGATTCGGTCGCCAAGGCCGGCTCGATGCTCGGCTCGGCCGGCATCATCGTGATGGACGATTCGACCGACATGGTCGCGGCGCTCAGGCGCATCGCGCACTTCTATCACCACGAGTCGTGCGGGCAGTGCACGCCGTGCCGCGAGGGCACCGGCTGGCTCGAGAAGATCCTGATCCGTCTCGACGAAGGCCGCGCGAGCGAAGGCGACCTCGTCACGCTCGACACCGTGGCCAAGGGAATGCTCGGAACCACGATCTGCGTGCTTTCCGATGCCGCCGCGATGCCGGTGCGCAGCTTTCTTGCGAAGTTCCCTGAAGAATTCCAGGCGGCCGCTCGCGGCGGCGTTGCGCCGCTGGCGACTGCCGACAGCCAGCACGCCGCCGCCTGACCGGGCCGCGCAGGACGAACGATGGCAAGCGTAACGATCAACGGAAAGACAATCGTCGTGCCGGACGGCACCAACGTCGTGCAGGCCGCCGAGATGGCCGGCGAAGAGATCCCGCACTACTGCTATCACCCCGGCCTCAGCATCGCCGGCAACTGCCGCATGTGTCTGGTCGACATCCGCGCGATGTCGTCCAAGCAGCCGAATCCGCTCCCGAAGCTGCAGATCGGCTGCAACACGTTCGTGCAGGACGGCATGGTCATCGAGTCGAACAACCCCCGGGTGCAGGAAGCACGCCAGGGCGTCCTCGAGTTCCTGCTGATCAATCATCCGATCGATTGCCCGATCTGCGACCAGGCAGGCGAGTGCAAGCTGCAGGAATATTACATGGACTACGGGCGCTACCATTCCAGGTTCGCGCTCGAAGAGAAGGTCGAGAAAGGCAAGGTCATTCCGGTCGGCCCCGACATCATGCTCGACCAGGAGCGCTGCATCCTGTGTACGCGCTGCGTGCGCTTCCTCGAGGAGTACACGCATACCTGCGAGCTCGGCCTTACCGAGCGCGGCGATCACCAGGAGCTGCATCTTGCGAGCGGCAAGCAGGTTGACAACCCGTACTCGACCAACATCGTCGACATCTGTCCGGTCGGCGCGCTCACGAGCCGCGAGTTCCGCTTCCGTGCGCGCGTCTGGTACCTCGACACCGCGCCGTCGATCTGCGCGGGCTGCGCGAACGGCTGTAACATCGACGTCGATTCGCGCGAGAACAAAATCTTCCGTCTCAAACCCCGTGCCAACCTGGATGTGAACGGGTACTGGATGTGTGACGACGGCCGCCGCACCTGGCACCGAAACGAAGGCGAGCATCGCCTCGTCTCCAGTTACCTGCGCGCGGGCGAAGAGTTCGTCGAGACATCGCTTGCAGATGTGACCGCAAGGTCCGCTGCGGCGCTGAAGAATCGCACGCGCGTCGCGGTCGTCGCATCGGCCGCATGCTCGATCGAAGAAGGCTATCTCGCGCGCGAAATTGCCGCCCGACTCGGTGGCGGCCCGCTCATTGTCGCTTCACCGCCAACTTCGGCGATTCCCGACGATGACAAACTGATCTCGACCGATCGCTTCCCGAACCGCGCAGGACTGGTCGCGCTCGGTTACGTCGAGCAGCTCACGCCGCCGTCCGGCGTCGACGCCGTTCTTGCGCTGCGCGGAGACATCGTCGAAGACAACGAAGCCGCATGGTGTCCGTTCCTCGAAAATCTGGCGGAAACGGTCGTCGTCGCCGATTCCGTCAGCAAGACGATGGCGTATGCGAACCAGGTGCTCGCAATCGGAAGCCATTTCGAATCGGCGGGCTCGTTCGTCAACCGTCATGGAAGGCTGCAGATCTTTCCGGCAACGATTGCGCCGCCGGGACAAGCCGCACCGGGCTGGCAGGTTCTCGCGAACTTCCTCGCCGAGCTCGGCGGTCCGCTGTATCTGAGCGCCGACGAAGTGTTCCGGGCAGCCTGCATCGAAATGGGTCTCGGCGAAGGTCGAACATACGCTCAGGTCGGAGCACACGGCGTGCCACTGGAATCCTGGAAAGGGCGGGAACGCACGCCGGTTCGCACACCAGGCGAACAGCCGACCGCCTGAAAAAAATCCACGCCTTTTTTTCGCTCGAAAAGAATTTACGGACACTTCGTTGCCGGCGCTCGCTTCGATTTTGCGCCTGCGCTACTCAGATGTCCGCGCAAGCCGCGACCATACCAGCCACGCATCACTCTTTTTCTTCATCGAAAATTCTGGTCGACCATAAAGTGATTTGTCACACATCGCGTGCTTCGCGTTGTGCGCGGCTGCGCGTGCGTGCGCGAATGCAGCGCTGCAAATTCACTCCGCACGTCGATTCACAAGTTATTCACAGCCTGCATGTGCGCACTGCGATTCTCTCGATAGAACGCGCACTAGTTATCCACCATCAACCCCCGCTATTTCGTGGCCGCAAAATTTCACTGCAAAAATAACATCCGTGGTTTTTTAAGTTGCGGCAGACGTCGCAGCCGCGTACACACTGCGCACCGCGAAGGGCACAGGGAAAACAAATGCAGACGCGCGCAGAGAAGGGGCGCGTGTCGCATTGGTGAAACGGTTCGTCGCGGTTCTTCCAAAAAAAGACATTTGTCGCTTTTTTACCAACGGCGTCGCGCCACGCGACGAACAGACCAACTCCTGTGTATCGGCCACCAGGCCCGAACCGGAGTCACCGTGGAGGTGAATAGGTGAACGGAACCAACGAAGCAGAACGGCTCTGGACCGGAGCATGCGCGCTGATCGAAGCGCGCGTTTCGGAAAAGGATTTCCAGACCTGGATTCTCGAGCTCGGAGCACGATCGTTCGACGGCGAGACGCTGACACTCGAAGCGCCGTTCGGTCTGTTCCGTGACCGGGTCAAGCAGTCGTTCCTGCCGACCATCGAAGCTGCAGTCGCCGCGGCTGCAAAAAAAACCTGCCAGGTTGTCGTTGTCGTGGGCCAGCTCGGCATGTCGCTTGCTGCGCAGCGCGGAAAAAGCAGCGTGCGTCCGTCGCCGACTCCGGTGCGAACCGTTCCCGCGGCCAAAGCCAAGCCGGTTCGCGAAAAGACTTTCGACGGCTTTCTCGTCGGCGAAGGTAACCGCCTTGCGTATCTCGGCGCGCGCCAGCTTGCCGAAGGCAGTCCGCGCGAAGGCGGCAATCCGTTGTTTCTCTACGGCGGCGTCGGTCTCGGCAAGACCCATCTGCTGCTTGCGGTTGCCCATTCGCTTCGAAGCCGCGGCAAGAAAGTCCTTTACTATCAGGGCGAAGACTTCACGCGTCGCATGGTCGAAGCGCTGCAGGGCGGACGCATGGACGCGTTCCACCGCGAGTTCCGCGGCTGCGACGCGCTGCTGATCGACGACGTGCAGTTTCTCGCCGGCAAGAAGCGTACGCAGCAGGAGCTCTACCACGTCTTCAACCTTCTCCATCAGAGCGGCAAGCCGATCGCGCTCGCGAGCGATCGTCCGCCCGATGAGCTCGAGCATCTCGAGCGCGGCCTGCAGAGCCGTTTTGCCGGCGGTCTTCTTGCCGATCTCGGTCCGCTCGACCGCGAGCTTCGCCTGCGCATCCTCAAGGGAAAGCTGAGCGAGGCCGGCATCCACCTCGACGACCACATCCTCGAGCGCCTTGCCGTGCAGCTGCAGGGTAGCGTGCGCGAGGTCGAAGGCCTCGTCTCGCGCCTTCGCGCTGCGAGCAACCATCAGTCGCTTCCGCTCGACGATGGCGTCGTCGAAACGATGATCACGCCGTACCTGTCGCGCCGCGGCCCGATCGACCTCGATGTCGTCATCGACACGGTCGCCTGGGTACACGGCCTTTCGCGCGACGAGCTGCTGTCGCGCGACCGCTCACGGCGCGTCGCGTGGCCGCGGCACATTGCCGCGTACATGTGCCGCAAGCTTACGGCCGCTTCGCTTCCGGAGATCGGTCACGCGCTCGGAGGCCGCAACCACACGTCGATCCTTCGCGCCGTACGCTCGGTCGCCGAGCGTCAGTCCGGTGACACCGGCTTTGCCGCCAAGCTGCAGCAGATGGAGAAGATGCTCGGCACTTCGCCGTCGCTGCGAGGACGCGCGCCGATTGCGGCGGCGACGGCGTAGGGGATCTGCGCACGGCGAATACGAGGCGCGAATACGGGGGCAGGTACAATTTCGCTGGGGACTGGTACGATTTCGCCAAATCGACGGCCCGTTCCATCGCGCCGTCGCTGCGAAATTGTACCTGTCCCCAATTTACAACCCCGCGAAATCGCAACTATTCGTTTTACGACCGGCCGTCTGCTAGCAGACCGGCAATGACGCAGGCGGTAGGCGACATCATCCGGGAGGCATCGCGGCTCGAATCGCTCGCGATGGGCATCTACACGCGGCTTGCGGCCACGTTTCGCGACGAGCCCGACCTTCACCGCTTCTGGATGTCGATGGCACGGCACGAGGCCGGCCACGTCGGCGCACTCGCGCTCATCGCTGCGCTGATCGAACAGGCCGGCGACTCGCTGCGCTTCGAGGTCGAGGACAGCGTCGTTCATGAAGCGGCAGCCGTCATCGAAGCGCTCCACAGCGAAGCCGCAGGGCGGGTTTCCGTGGACCGCGCCTTCGAGATCGCGGTCGAGCTCGAAAGCCTCGAGCTCGAAGACCTCGTGCTCGATCTGATCCACATCCTTTCCGATCCTGCTGCTCGCGCGCAGGCCGAACAGATGCTGCTGCACGACCTGAGCGACCTGTCGCTGATGATCGAGAAGCACTGCAAGAGCGAAGACCTGCTGGCCAAAGCCGATGTGCTCGTCGAAAGCAGGGTAGGCCAGCGCGAGGGCGGCGGATTCGTGCGCCGTTGCTGAGCGCCGCCGGAACCGTAGCGTTCGCCGGCTCGCTCCACATCGCATGACGGGGGCGATCCCGGTTTCGTGATGCCGCGCTTTTCGATCCTCATCCTGAACTGGAACGGTCGCGACCTGGTGGCCGACTGCCTTGCGTCGCTGCGCGAGCAGACGTTTCGCGACTTCGAAGTGATCGTCGTCGACAACGGCTCGACCGACGGCAGCGCCGAATTCCTCGCCCGCGAGCATTCCGAAGCACGCCTGCTCGCGATGCCAGAGAACATCGGCTTCTGCGGCGGAAACAACGCCGCGTATGCCGTGTCCACCGGGAACCTCATCGTTCTACTGAACAACGATGCCGAGCTCGACGCGCGTTTCCTTGCCGAGATGGATGCGGCCGCCGGGCGCGACGCGGCGTTCGGTATGTTCGCCGCAAACGTGCGCATGTTCGACCGCCGCGACGTCTACGACTCGACGGGCCTGCTCGTCTATCCCGACGGCATCTGCCGCTCGCGCGGATGGCTCGAGGAAGACGTCGGCCAGTACGCCGAAGCCGACGAGGTGCTGTGCCCGAACGGCTGCGCTGCCGTCTACCGCCGCGAGATGATCGACGAAGTGGGTCTGTTCGACGACGCGTACTTTGCGTATCTCGAAGACCTCGACCTCGGCCTTCGCGGCCAGCTTCGCGGATGGCGCTGCCGGTACGTGCCGAGCGCCGTCGCCTACCACAAGAAGTCGATGACCAGCGGGTACCATTCGGCGTTCAAGGCGTACCTCGTCGAGCGGAACCGGATCTGGAACGCGGTGCGTCTTCTGCCGCTGCGCCTTCTGTTCGTGAGCCCGCTGTGGACGATCGCGCGCTACGCCATGCAGGGCTACGCCGCAGCGAGCGGGCGAGGCATGTCGAGCACGTTCCGGCGCGACTACTCGCGCGGCTCCCTCGCGCGCATCCTCGTCAAATCGTACGCATCGGCATTCGCCCGGCTGCCCGAGGTCTGGCGGCAACGGCGCGAGATCCAGGGCAACCGCAAGCTCGGCATGGTCGAGGTCTACCGGCTGCTCCGAAAATACCGGCTTCCGCTTCGCGAGCTGGCGTTCAAGGACTGACCTCATCCGGTCCACCGGTGCGCTTGTCCGGCCTTTCGGCCGCGTGTAAGCAATCACGCATGAATCCGAATACCTCGGCCATCGAGCTCGCCGCGGCCATCCGACGTGGTGAGCGAGATCCCGTCGAGGTCCTCGACGCGTACCTGGCCCGTGTCGACGCGCTCAACCCGATCCTGAACGCCGTCATCTGGCGCGACGACGAGCGCGCCCGCGCCGAAGCCCTGCGGGCTCGCGAGGCCGTCCGCAGCGGAGCAAAGCTCGGGCCGCTTCACGGCGTTCCGATTCCGATCAAGGACCTGACCGACGTCGAAGGCTGGCCGACCACGTTCGGTTCGCGCGGGGGACTCGGCCGCATTTCGACGTTCACACAGCACATCGCGCAGTCGCTGCGCGACGCCGGCGCGGTGCTCGCGTATCGCACGAACACTCCCGAGTTCGGCACCGTTCCCGTTACGGAAAACGACGCGTACGGCGCGACGCGCAACCCATGGAATCCGGACCGTTCGCCAGGGGGCTCGAGCGGCGGGGCCGCAGCGGCCGTCGCTTCGGGCATGGCGCCGATCGCACACGCGAACGACGGCGGCGGCTCGATCCGCATTCCTGCGTCGTGCTGCGGCCTGGTCGGTCT
The DNA here is from genome assembly GCA_035571835.1 of Candidatus Limnocylindrales bacterium. Lineage (NCBI taxonomy): Bacteria > Bacillati > Chloroflexota > Candidatus Limnocylindria > Candidatus Limnocylindrales > Candidatus Limnocylindrales bacterium. Next base: position 143,757 of record DATNBU010000013.1, read on the forward strand.
CAAGCCGAGCCGCGGGCGCGTGCCGAACGGTCCGATGGTCTCCGACGTGATGCACGGGGGCGCAGTCGAAGGCACCGTCACGCACACGGTTGCCGATACGGCGCTCGCGCTCGACGTGGCCGCCACGTTCGACGCCGGCGCCTGGTACAACGCTCCGGCGCCGGAGCGTCCGTTCCTGAAGGAAGTCGGCGCCGACCCGGGCCGTCTTCGCATCGCTTTTACGACCAAGGCGCCGACCGGAACCCCCGTCGACAAGGAATGCATCGCAGCCGTCGAGAAGACCGCAAAGCTGCTCGAAGCCGCGGGTCACGACGTCTTCGAAGGCGAGCCCGAGTGGCCGGAATACTCCGACATCATGCCGTCGTTCCTGGTCGTCTGGAACACCGGCTCGGTCTACTTCCAGATGGACGACTATTCGAAGGTCGAGCCGCTCAACGCCGCGCTTCGCGAGCAGGCCTCGCAGATGGACAGTCTCGCGTACGTTCGCGGCCTGATGCATCTTCAGGTTCTCTCGAGAGCGCTCGTCGCCGCGTGGGGACGCGACTTCGACATGCTGCTGACGCCGACCATCGCTACCGAGCCGCCGCGCATCGGCGAGCTGTTCGAAGACTCGGCCGCCGATCCGACGATGCCGATGATGAAGGCCGGAGCGATGTGTCCGTTCACGCCGTTGTTCAACGTAAGCGGGCAGCCGGCGATCTCGCTGCCGATGCACTGGAGCCAAAGTGGTCTTCCGATCGGCGTGCAGCTGGTCGGAAAGCCGTGGGGAGAAGCCGAGCTGATCCGGGTTTCGTCGCAGCTCGAACAGGCCGCGCCGTGGATCACGCGCCGGCCGCCGGTCTGCTGACCTTTCGAAGGAGATTGCGGTGAGTATCGCGCACGATCTTCGCATAGCCGCGCGCCGCTGGTCGGCCGCTCGCAAGTCGCAGCCGCCGACCGCGGCCGCCAACACCGAACGCGACGAGCTTCGCGTCTGGTTCGCCAAGTTCCGCGACACCAAACATTCGCCGATCCGCGACGCGCAGATCTTCGAGATCGACGCCACGCAGGTGCCGTGGTTCGACACCGGCATTCACCTGGCGCGAGGAGAATGGGTCACGACGCTTGCCGCCGGCCGCGTCGTGCTGTCCGACAAGCTCGACATCTGGGTCGGCCCGCAGTTCCAGCTGTGGATGCGCGTCGGCGAGAGCGGAAAGATCTTCAACGGCACGCGCGACACGCACAGCTTCCGCGCCGAGGCCGAAGGACGGCTCTACCTGGCGGGATGCTTTCCCGGGCAGTGGGGTGATCGCGAAGGCCGCGTCTCGACGCCGCTTTCCGACTACAGCAAGTTCAAGGGCGGTCTTACCGTCGCCGTGCTGCGCTGGAAGTCGAACGCGCAGGACGGGCTCGATTCGCTGTCGGATCGCGACGAGAGGCTCGCCGACGAAGCCGAACGCCTTCGGCACCCGCTGCCCCCGCCGAAGAACTGGGAATACCTTTGGTTCCTCGGCCGCAGTGAGATCTTCTGGGATGCGACCGACGGCAAGCGTCCGTGCATCGCGTGCTACACCGAGAAGAACGTCAGCATTCTCCAGCACGAAGCCGCGTTCGACCTCAACCCGGATACGCGCATCAAGTGGAGCTGGAAGGTCGACGAGCTACCGTCGGAGATGCGTGAGGACACGCAGGCTTCGCACGATTACCTGAGCATTGCGGTCGAGTTCGAGAACGGGCGCGACATTACTTACACGTGGAGCTCGGAGCTTGCGGCCGGCACGGGGTACTGGTGTCCGCTGGCGACGTGGAAGGATCGCGAGTTTCACGTGGTCGTTCGCAGCGGCAAGGAGGGGCTCGGGCAGTGGCTGGATGAGAGCCGCGATCTTCAGGCGGACTATCGCAAGTATATGGGCGAGCCGCCGAAGCGTGTCGTGCGGGTTTGGCTGATTGCGGTCAGTATCTTCCAGAGGCGGAAGGGCAGGGCGTCGTTCCGGGATATCAGGATTGATGGTGGGGGGCGGACGCTCGATATCGACTGATCTCGCGGCCCGCCGTTCGTCTTCGTCTTTCGCTTGGGTGGACCGTTGCCGCAGGGCAGGCTAGAGAAGCCTGCTCCGCCTTGTGCCCTCGTAGCTCAGGTGGATAGAGCACAGGATTCCTAATCCTGGGGCCGCTGGTTCGAGTCCAGCCGAGGGCACCAAATAAGCCCGTGACGTCAATAGATTACGGTTGGTTCCTTTTTCGGTCCCCACGCAGTCAACTTGCGATCTTGCCGCCAAGTCACCTAACAAGTCACCCACACCTGAATGCGAGGGCTCTTTCGGACCGCTTGCCGTCCCCGGCATGAGGAGAGACCCGATCCATCCCTTTGCTCGATCGTCCGCACCCGCGCTCCAACCGGACGAATCCAGACCATTCTAGACGGTGCCCGTAACCCAGACCCGATCAGAGACGTAGCTCACCGACCGCGGGTGGGCGAGGACTTGGGAGTTAGCGACACCCGAGCCGGAGTGAAAAGCTGCGCATTCAGCTGAGCGCGGTAGTGAATGAAGGACGCAATGCGATGAATCGTAGGCTAGGCAATGAGCCGCGGGCTGCTGGCTCCTGCCATCCGCAGAAAAGCTCATGGTCAGTCGGAACTCGATTCTGCCCCGGCATTTTCGCTACAATTCTCACGTGTCACGCCGCTGTCGCTGGCGCATACTGCTTAGCATCTCAGGTTAGTGCAGGTGGACTCTTTGCCTGCAAGATCGAGCTTGGCGGAACAATTCAATGCTGGGGCCGCAATGAGGCTGGCCAGACGCTCGCACCGCCGGGCGTCTTCAAACAGATAGCCACTGGCGGCAACCACGCCTGCGGACTCGCCGACGATGGACGCGTCCGGTGCTGGGGCAATAACTCAGCGAAGCAATCGGATGCGCCTGGTACCAAATTTGTCGCGATTTCTGCCGGGGAAAGACATACGTGCGGTATCGACGTCTCCGGAGGACTTCATTGCTGGGGAGACAACAGCAAAGGTGAGAGTGTGACTCCGCCGGGAACGTTCAGCGGGATTGCCGCGGGCGGCGACTTCACATGCGGACTGAGAAGCAACGGCAACATAAGTTGCTGGGGTGCAATAGCCGCTGCGCCAAGCGGGCAGTTCACGACGGTATCCGTCGGTCACGCTCATGCTTGTGCGATTCGGACGGACTCCACCGCGCTGTGCTGGGGTTCGAATGATGAAGGTCAAGCGACGGCACCAATCGGCGCTTTTTTGCGAGTTTCGGCGGGCGGCTTCCACAGTTGCGGAATTCGCGACACCGGCAATCTCGAATGCTGGGGCAGAAATATTGAGGGACAATCCGTCCCTCCTCTCGGGGTCTTCCAAGATCTCTCTGCCGGAGCATACAACACGTGCGCAGTGACCGTCGCTGGTATCGTGAAGTGTTGGGGCAATAGCCACTGGGGGCAGTCATCAGTTCCCGGCGCGCCATTCGTGAGTATCGCGGCCGGCGGGAATTTCCTGTCGCATGCTTGTGGAATTCACGAAGGCGGCAAAGTGGATTGCTGGGGTTACAATATCGAGGGGGAAGGCTCGCCGCCTGACGAACGATTTAAATCACTCGCAGCTGGTGCGTTTCACACTTGCGGCATTCGCGAAGACGGAGGCTTGAGGTGCTGGGGCCAGTACGGCGCGTGGAATGCGCGCGAGTTCCTTGGCTCCTTTTCTGCGGTGGCCGGCAGTGGCTATGGAACGTGTGCCATCAAGGCCGATTCTCACGAGGCAGCGTGTTGGGATCTCGCGGATCCACCACCCGGACCATTTCAGGCAATCTCTGCTGGCGGCGATGGAATTACGTCCTTTGGATGCGGCATAAGAAATGATGGAAAGGTGGAGTGTTGGGGAAGGACCGGTGGGGGAACCTCGCCGCCTGACGGCACCTTCACGTCGATTGTCAGCGGCGTGAGTCACTCCTGCGGACTTCGAACAGACGGAACGATCTATTGCTGGGGCAGTGCTGTTCCTCCGCTGGGTGGCACATTTACGCAGCTTTCCGCTGCGGGTTTCCGGACGTGCGGCCTCCGGCCCGATGGCGAAATTCTCTGCTCGGGTAGTGCATATTCACCACTGTCGGGGCCGTTCACCTCAGTTTCGATAGGCGGAGATTTAGGATGCGGTATACGCGCCGAGGGGACTGTCGAGTGTTGGGGCGTTCTACCGTCGGTGCTTCCCATCTGCACTAGTAATGCTGTGTGTGGCGCGCCAGTTTCCGGACCGACGGCCACTGCGCCAGCGGCTAGCGATGCCTTAGCAATTCTGAGAGCGTCAGTTGGCCAGCCGACGTTCTGCGAGGTAGCGCCATGCATCTGCGACGTGGACGGGAATGGCGTCGTGGCGACCGGCGACGCGCTCAAAACGCTACGCGCTGCTGTGAACGCCAGCGTGGAACTGCATTGCTCGTGCGTCTAAGAGCGACAGGCAGCCGCTCGCGAGATTCTGCGGCCGGTACTCTCACAGAGAATTCTTGATCGGGTCAATCCCGATGTCGGCAATCTTCAGAGCCATCTCGGCCGCGGCAATGCACACCTCGGCGTCCTCGCGTTTAGTCGTTTCCGGACGGCTGGGGGCGAATCCTGACTTATCAACAGCAACGTACTGAAAGCGTTGCCGGAGTCGGTCCCGCTGCTTTCCGTCCTGCATCTGCTTCATTGCCTTGAGTCCCAACTCGGTAATTTTCTGCTTGTCGTTAAGCAAACTAGCCACGGAAGCGATTGCTGCGAGAGGAGCCGTCTTCGCTTGCTCAACAACGCTCCGCACGATGATCTCGGCATACTGGATCATGGCTTGTGAGATTGCCTGCTTAGAGCCGTGATCTCGGAGTCCTTCGTACAATACCGAGTCCCACCGTCCGTCACGCGCACTTACGGATAGGATGAACGATTTCGAGGACTCCTCCTCAGAGAATATCGCGAGTACTCCGGCACGGGCGAACGCCGTATCCGACAAAAGTAATTTCGCTTCCCTCAATAATTCGCTTGCATTGTCGCGCGCCAACTTCGCTGTCCCGAGCAAACGCTTACGTAAGGGCTCGTCCACCACGCTATTCCACGAACTTTTCCCTACGGCTTTCGAATCACCTGACATCTTGCGAGTGAGCGAGCCGAGAAGGGGGCGAAGGCTAACTATTCGACGGTTGTCTAACCGTGACCTCGCGTCATCTATCGACGCAGCATCCCGTGCGTTTCCACGCCGGACATACGTGGACGCACGTCACGCATGCCTCTCACCGAGGATTGTCACATGAACGCCGCCGAATCGCCGACTTCGTGCCTCCGGCTTAGCTGGGTGGCTTCTTACTTTGCGGAATAGGCGCACCCGCCGGCACGACGTAGTTACGGCAGCCAGTCGTCGCGGCAATTCCGGGTGCGACGGTGCCGCGACATTTGCGGACATCGAGGCCGCCATCACGACGAAGGGAACGTCGGTAAATGAACGGACCGACCGAGCAGCCGGCGGCGAGGCTGAGTTGTGAAGACAAGAGAAGAACCGACCCAACGCCGGTTTCGGGGGTTGGGATTGTGGCCGAATCCACACAGTGACTATTCCGCCCGCGTAATCCACCGTATCGGCCGATCCGGATCCGGCCGATACGTACAGAACGTCCCCGTCCGAATCTCCCGCGCCAGCACGCGCCCCAGCACGGGATTCGCCTCCGCAATCCTGCGCATCGCCAGACCGATCACCTTCGTCACGCGCACGCGCACCTGTTCGCTCGGCGAGCCGCTGCCGCGACGCCGGCCGCCGAGGCCCATCGCGGCGGCAATCTCTCGCGTGACGAACTCGCGTTCCGCCTTCAACAGATCGACGCGACCGGTGTCATGGAACGCCTCTGCCGCTGCGAGATCGGAATCGATCTCGCGCAGCCGGTTCCTGTAGGCGGATAGGGCAGCCGCGTCGACGATCGGGCCGGTGTCGCCCTCGCGTCCCGGCATCAGCTCTTCGTCGAATGCGCTCGATGCCGACGGCAGCGAACCCTCGACGGCGGCCACGAGGTCGAACACGTGGAACTCCTTCTCAGGATTCTCGATCAGGTAGTGCAGGTACCGCAGCCCCTTGCTGTCTCGCAGCCGCAACGCATGACCGCCGGCGGCGAGCGTCCAGAAATCGGTGCCGCGATGGAACACGGCTTCACCCGGGGAGAGTGCGCGAGCCGATAAAGCGCCGAGCTCCGCCGTCGCCACGAGACGCGACAATTCCCGTTCGCACTCGTCGACCACGCTGCGGCAGCGAACGACGCGCCCAAACTCCGCAGCCGCTTCGAGATGACCGATCGCTACCTCTCGATCGCCTGTCAATTCGAAAAGCAGGCCGAGGAAGAACCGTACCGGCCCTGGAACGGAAATCGCGGTGACCGACACGACCCATGCATCGCGGAATGGAAGCAGCAGCTCGCGGAGGCATGCACCGCCTTCGCGATCGCCGAGCCCGACGGCAAGACGCGACAGCACGGCGATCGTCGCCAGCCATAGTCCGTCGCGAGGCACTGACGCGAACCCGTGTGCAGCGAATCGCTCGTAATCCCGACGCGCATCCGGCTCGCTGCCCGCAGCGAGAGCCGCCTCGGCCGCACAGACGGTCCAGATCGGCATCAGAGGCAGCGCATCGGCAGTGCGCCGGAGCGGCGCCTGAAGCAGCGGCATGCGTCTTTCGGCGGTACGCAGCTGCAGCACCTGCGCAAGATGGAACACTCTTGCGTTGGGAAGCTCGGCGCTCAATCCGATCGCGAGCGCATTGTCGGCTTCGCGCTGCGCGTCGTCGGAGCGTCCTTCGAGGAACGCGAACGTGGACCGGAGCATCGCCGCGTGCCAGCGGTGAACAGGCAGCCGGGCAGCCTCAGCATCGGCGTCGTACGACTCGTGCTCGATCCGCGCTCGCGGGACCTGCCCGAGCTCGATCAGATCGGCGATGCGCCACAGCCTGGCCTCGAGCGCGGCCTCTTTCTCGTTGACGCGAGCGCAAAGCGCGATGAGCGATTCCGCCACGCGCAGGCGCTCGGGCGCGGTCCCCGGTCTCCAAAGGACGAAATGCTGCGCGACCAGCGCATCGGCATGCGCGCGCGCGTCTCCGGTCCGCTCGGCCATCGTAACGGCGCGCTGGCCGAGCACGACGCACTCGGTCGATCCGGGGACGAAGTAGAGCGCCATTGCAAGTCTCGCCAGAAGGCTCGCGTGAAGTGCGGAGTCGGCGCCATCGAACAGAGCAAGTGCTTCCTTAAGCAGCGCGACGAGCTCGTCGTCGATGGTTCCGGTTTCGCTGACCTTGCCGAATCCGAGCGCCGCGCGCGCGAAGCAGTCGCGGATCGCCATGTCGGTGCCCGACCCGCCGCAGTGTTGTCTCAGCAGCGATGCGGCACGCCGGAACGTCTCGCGAGCCTTTCCAAGCTGGCCGCCGTAGCGCAACGCTTGTCCGTACTCGACCAGGATCGCGGCAAGCGCGACGGCCTGCGAAGCGTCCGGCGTCGAGGCGGTTGAGCCCTGCTCGAGCAAGTCGATCGCGCGGGCGAAGTCGCGCGCAGCTTCCTCGAACGCGAGGGTGGACATCCCTTCTCGAGCCGAGTCGAGGAGCGCCGCCAGCACGATCGACGGATCTGCAAGCGGCAAGGCTTCCACCAGATGATACGCCACACCGGCCATGCGAACGGGCACCCCGCGTTGCCGATCCTCGGAAAGCAGGCCCGCGATACGCAGATGAAGCTCCCGTGCCGCCGGCGGCTCCTGGTCCTCGCGCAGGGTTTCGCGAATCAGCATGTGCACGAATCGCCACGCGCGGCCCTGGCTGTCGGCTGCTTCGACGAGACCTTCGCGCGTCACGTGCTCGAGCAGCGCGCGGCATTCCTCGACAGGCTGCGAGACGGCGCGGGCAAGTAGTCGGCCATCGAACTCGCGTCCCAGCACGGCGGCTGCCTCGAGCAGACGCCGCGCCCGTTCTTCCAGCGGCTCGAGTCTCTGCCGGATGAATTCCTTGACGGTGAAAGGAATTTCCATGCGGGTGCGTGCGGCATCGGTCGGGCGTGCAAGCAGGGCTTTGGTCACCTCGTCGACGAAAAACGGATTGCCTTCGGTGATCCTGCAGACATCGTCGCGAAGACCCGAATCGAACGTCGCATCGCTGACGATATCCAGAAACTCTTCGAGCTCGTGGCGCGCGAAGCCTCTGAGAAGATGGCTATGGCTCTCGCGGGCCAGCGCGGCGAAAGCAGTCGTCAGTGACGCGGAACGACGGATCTCGGCCTCGCGGCAGGTGCCGAGCATGAGGATGGGCGAGCGGCGGAGATCGCGAGCCAGGAAGTGGAGCAGCAATAGCGAAGCGTCGTCGGCATCGTGAAGGTCGTCGAGCACCAGTACCAGCGGCCGCGAGCGGGCGTGCGCGTGCAGAAAACTGGCGACGGCATCGAAGAGACGGAAGCGCGCCTGATCGACGTCGAGTGCTGCGCCGGCCTCTTCGCGCGGTTCGCCTTGATGAAGCAGCGCATCGACGCGTGCGGTCGCCCACGCAACGCGGCCCGCATCGTCGGGCGGCAGCGCGCGCTCGCGGCACGAACGAAGCAGCTGCAGCCACGGCCAGAACACCGGAGCGCCGCCTCCCTGCCAGCATCTGCCCCAGTGCACGTCGAAATCCTGAGCGGCGGCCATCGAAGCCACACGATCGGCGAGGCGGGTCTTTCCGATACCGGGCTCGCCGATGATCAGAGTAAAGCGGCCGGCGCCCGAGCGCACCGCTGCGAGATCGGCGGCGAGCAGCTCGAGCTCGCGCGCACGTCCTACGAATGGCGTCATCGTCGCAATCCCCGCACGCATCATTCCATGACGGCATCGCTGCTGCGAGAGCGGACGTGCGGCGATCGTCGCGACCCGCATGACGTCGCAATCGTCGGCATGCGCATCTTCGAACCACGACGTCGCGAACCCGCGGCGACGAAGATTCATGCGTCTGTCTAAAAGACGTCCCGGAAAACCGCGCGTTCGTCGATCGTGCGGCCGCAGACGTCACACTGTTCCATCCGAATTCACGCCTTGTCTTTCGAGAGGAGAGACGGGGGAACGTCTTAACACTCATTCAGAGCTGGATGTACTTCCGCGCGCCGCGCAAGCGACGCGAATGGAAAACTTTTCTCGAAGGGGAGCCGTCATGGACCATCGTTTCAGAATGACGTCGGGATGCGCGCATTACCGCGCTCGTTCCGACAAGGCGCAGCAGCACACGCGCGGAGCATGCACGACACAGAAAACGGGGACAGACACTGATTTCCGGAAATCGGTGTCTGTCTCCGTTTTCTTATTCGCACTGACGCTGCTGCTCCCGACCCTCGCAATGGCGGCATCCGTCGTGGTCTCTCCGGCAACCGTCACGCTGCCCGTCAGCGGCAGCCGCACGTTTGTCGCGGCGGTCTCCGGCCTCGCTAGCAGCGCGGTCACATGGGAAGTCAACGGTCATCCGGGCGGCAGCTTGCAGGAAGGCCTTGTCACGACCGCTGGCGTCTACACCGCGCCGAAGGCGCTCACCGTGGCGCCGACGGTTGTCACCTTGACCGCTCGTTCGATGGCCGACGCGACGGTCACGGGCTCATCGATCGTCACCGTGCGGAACCAGGTTCCCTGGCTTACGTCGGTGACTCCGAGCGCGCTCACGGCCGGCAGCGCGTTCACCATCGACGTCGTCGGCAGCCGCTTCGTTCCCGGCGCGCAGGTCTTTCTCGGAACCACGGCGCTGACGACGACATTTCTCGGCGACACGCAGCTTCAGGCGAGCGGCAGCCTCAGCGCGAGCCAGCTCGGCGGTCTCAACCTGCACGTCGAAAACCCCGGGCCGGTAAGCTCGACGGACCTGGCGCTGGTCATCGTTCCCGCGGCTTCGCCCGGCTCCATCAATCCGGACACGCTCGCCGCCATCCGTTTCCTGCAGCAGGCGACGTTCGGGCCAACCGATCCGGACATCGCCGAAGTACAGCAGATCGGCATCGACGCGTGGATCGCCAAGCAGATGAATCCGGCGCTTACGCCGCCTTCGGTCATGCCGGACGGTCTCACTGTGTCTCAGGTGCCGACCGAATGGATCCGCCAGATGGCGATGGCCCCCGACCAGCTTCGACTGCGCGTCGCCTTTGCGCTGTCGCAGCTGTTCGTCGTCTCGATGAACAAGAATACCAACGGCGAGGAGCTAAGCCCGTACGTACGGCTGCTCGCGAACAACGCGTTCGGCAACTTCCGCACGCTGCTCCAGGAAGTCACGCTGAGCCCGACGATGGGCAAGTACCTGGACATGGTGAACAGCAAGAAGCCGGCGATAAACGGCATGTCGGGCGCCAACGAAAACTATCCGCGCGAGTTGATGCAGCTGTTCACGATCGGAACCTACAAGCTCGACCAGGACGGATTCGCGTCGCTCGACGCGGCCGGCCACACGATCGCGACCTACGATCAGGACGTCGTGCGAAACCTTGCCAATGCGTTCACGGGCTGGGTGTATCCGACGCTGCCGGGCAAGGTGACGGGACCCAACAATCCGGCGAACTTCAACGGCTGGATGACCTCGTACGATCCGAGCCACGACAAATCGCAGAAGACGATCTTCGACGGGATCGTCGTGCCGTACGGCATGACCGCGAGCGCCGAGCTGAGCTTCGTGCTCGATCGCCTGTTCCAGCACCCGAACGTCCCGCCGTTCTTCGCCACGCGGATCATCCGCAGCCTCGTGACGAGCAATCCGAGCCCCGAGTACATCGAGCGCGTGGCGGATGTGTTCGTGAACAACGGACAAGGCGTTCGCGGCGACCTGGCGGCCGTCATCAAGGCCGTGCTGACCGATGCCGAAGCACGGCAGGACACTCCGACCTCCACGCAGGGGCGCCTCAAGGATCCGATGCTGCACGTGCTCGGGCTGGTGCGTGCGCTTGGCGGGCAGGTGATCGATGCGAGCCAGGTGCTCTACCTGTTCCTTGGGCTCGGCGAAGAACCGCTGGCGCCGCTCAGCGTGTTCTCGTTCTACTCGCCGCTTGCCGCGTTCCCGAAACACCCGGAGCTCTACGGACCGGAGTTCCAGATCTTCACGCCGGCCATGGCGATCCAGCGTGCGAACTTCATTTATACGTTGCTCACCGGGCAGCTCAGCACCGCGTTCACGCTCGACATCACGCCGTTCGTGACGGCGGCGCCGAATGCGACGAACCTGGTCAACCTGGTCGACGCCAGGCTCTTCCACGGCGCCATGTCGCTGCCGCTCCGGCAGGCGATCCTGAACGACTGCTACGTCGTCACCGATCCCAAGCAGCGCGCCATCGGTGCTCTCTACATTGCCGCGATCTCCAGCGAGTACGCGGTCATTCGCTGAGGCGAGGAAGCAACATGAAATACTTCGACAAGAGATTCTCGCGGCGCAATTTTCTCAAGGCCGGAGCCGGCCTCGGCGCGCTCGCCGCGTTCGGACGGCCCGGCGAAGCCTTCGCGACCACCGCCGGTGACTACAAGGCACTGGTCTGCATCTACCTTGCCGGTGGCTGCGACGGCAACAACATGATCATCCCGCTCGACGCCGCGCGCTATGGAAGTTACGCGTCGGCCCGCACAGCGCTCGCGATTCCGATGAGCAAGCTCGGCTCGACGAGCTTCACGCACCAGGGCATGCCGTACGCATTCCATTACGGGCTGCCGAAGCTGCACGCCCGCTACCAGCAGGGCAGGGTCGCGATGGCGCTCAACACCGGTAACCTGCTCGAGCCGCTGACGCGCTACGATTTTCTCCACAATACGAAACAAGTGCCGTCCAATCTGTTCTCGCACTCCGACCAGATGGTGCAGATCCAGATGGGCGGAGTTCCTCGCGAGGATGCGACGGGGTGGGGCGGACGGCTTCTCGACTGCGTGTCGGCCGGCAACAAGAGTCTCGGCGGCATTTCCACCGCGTCGTCGGCGCCGTTCATCTGCAGCCTGAACGACTCGGGCAACGTCGTTCCGCCGGGTACGAACCTGAACCTGGCCGGCCTCAACCTGTGGCCGTCGAGCGCAAGCCTGAACCGGCGGCAGGCCATCGTGGGCCTGCTCAGCTTCGACGGCGGCAGTCTGCTGCGCGCAGCGGCGAACAAGGCGTTCGCCGAGGGCATGCAGCTCGGCACGGATCTGGCCGCAGCCAGCACGTCAACACCGCTCGCCACGACGTTCCCGCAAACGACGCTCGGCAAGCAGCTGAAGCTCATCGCCAGCCTGATGCAGCTTCGCGCCGGGCAGGGACCGGGACGTCAGGTATTCATTGCAACGCTCGGCGGATTCGACACGCACAGCGGCCAGGACTGGCAGCAGTGGGACCTGTTTCTCGAGCTCGACGCGGCGCTCGACGCGTTCCACACGTGCGTGGAAAACGATCTGCATCTCGGCAGCCAGGTCACGTCGTTCAGCCTCGCGGATTTCGGCCGCACGCTGCAGTCGAACGGTCTCGGATCGGATCACGCATGGGGAAACCACCAGTTCGTGATCGGCGGCGCGGTCCATGGCGGCCTCTACGGACAGATGCCGAACTTCCAGCTGAGCGGGCCCGACGACGCGAACACGCGCGGCGTATGGATTCCCCAACAGTCGACCGAACAGTTCGCGTTCACGCTCGGGCGATGGTTCGGAGCAAGCGACGACGAGCTCGCGTGGGCGTTTCCGTCGGTCGAGAAGTTCACCGCGCAGGATCTCGGGTTCATGGGCTGACGCGGACGGGGACTTTCGATCGAACGCTGGTCGGATTGCACAAGCGGAAGAGGGCTATGCGCCCACTGTCGCGGCAATCAGCATCGGTGCGGTCATGTCGGCAAAACAGACAAAGACGAAGACCAGCAGATACGCAAGGCGAAGGCGGCGCTGTTCGGTGGGACATTGCGCGAATCCCATGATCGTCAGAATCAAGCCAAAGTGCGAAACCTGCGCAAGCAGATAGGTCGGCAGCACGAAAAGGAAAAGCAGGTAGTGGCGCCAGCGCGTGAGCCATCGCGGCCCAGGCAGCAGGAACGACAGGCCTACCGAAGCTTCGAGCAGAAGTACGAGGTATCCGAGTACGAAGGTTCCCAGACGAAGGCGCTCGCTCGTCACGAAGGAAACGCTTTCGACAGCCCACGGCATGAAGCCGAGGGCGCTCTTCAACTGACTGTTGATCGCGAGGTCCTTCGCGTCGAGTCCTCCGAGCAGGCTGGCCACGCTGCGAAAGCGCTCGTCCCAAAGCACAAGGCCATGCATGAAAGAGCCGTCGAAATAGCCACCGCGAAGCGCCTTCTGCGTCGCCGCCAGGGTAAACGTAAGTCCGATCAGCAGTCTTCCGTTACGGGCAAGCACGCGGTCGCATTCGTCTGCAGTCAAGCCGGAGGCCAAACAGCACGCGAGCACCCAGTAAGCATCGAGATAGCGGTTGTTCTCGGTAACGGGCCAGCGCGTCACGAGACCCCACACGAGAACCGCGAACACGCCAGCCCATGTCCACCGACTTTCGAGAAGACGCGGGCTGAGCAGCATCATGACACCGAGCGCTGCAGCAAAAACGCTTGCGGGGTGCCATGCGAACAGGACGTGGCTCGTTGCAAGAAGAAAGACGGCGGTCAGGCGCAGCGCCGTGCGTCCTCGAGGCTCTGCAATAAGGTCCTCGACGAAGACCGTCACAGCCGAGCCCGCGATCATGGCTGGCGACTCGCCTCTCCGGGCTCTCCAATGGCTTCGGTCCGGAAACGCGCGGATTTCGTGTCGAACCCCAGTCGCCAAGCGCGCGCACGGGCATGAACCAGGCCAAGATCGGACGACGCGTCGTCGCTCGACTGCGCGCGGACAACCTCAATCTTCGAGAGTGTGGCGGCGTCCTCTCGCAGGGTCAGGCGGTCGAGGAGTTTTGCCTTATCAAGCGTGACCAGGAGTTGCCTTACGGCTCCTGCATTCGGCGAGCGGCGGGAGTTGAGCGCATAGCCGGCTGTGACAGACAGCGCCTTCGCGTTCGGCTGCGCACCAAGCTTGTCGCGTTCGGTGTGATCCGACCATTCCGGAATCCACTCCACCAGGTAGCGCTTTCCTGCTGCGTCTTCGGCTTCCAGCGAAAGCGACTGCGGCCACGGCCGGTCGGTCGTGGAAAACATCCCGAATCCGCCGCCGAACCACGGATTGAGGTTCGCGGTCCAGTTCTGGTGGAGATGGATGAGGGCGACGAGAACGAACAGGCTCGCCGGTGCCCAGAGTGCGAATCGTTCCGCCGACGCAGGCGTCTTCGTTGGCGGAGCGGTGTTGTCAGGATGATGCGAACCGTTCACGTGGAGGCGCCACCGTGTGCCGCTGTCAGACGGCACGTGTGTTCGCGAGCCGGCCATCGCCCGTAGCTGCAATTCGAGGCGTGTCGTATTCGGCCGAGGCGCCCGATGCTGAGCGACAGCATCGGGCGCCTCGAAAGATTACGCTACGGGTTGCACGAATTGGATCCCTCGACGAACTGGCACGAGCCGCTGCAACAAGCTACGCCGCCCGGGGTGCACGGCGCAAAGAGTCCGATGCAGGGCACGCACTGAAACCCGGTGCTTCCGCTACCGGTATTCTGGCAAGCCGTTTCGCAGCAAGCCTCGCCGCCCAGGCTGCAATCGCCACTGGTCGGAATGCATCCGAGCGTCGTGCTCGTCGTCGAAGTCGTCGAGGTCGTGGTGGTGGAGGTGGTGGAGGTTGATGGTGGCGTCGGCGTGCACGTATTCGTGCAGACTCCACCTGCGCCGCAACATGAATTGATTGCGCAGACCTGGCCTGGTGCGCAGTCGCTGGTCTGGGTGCAGTTCGGCGTCACGCACTCAAAATTACTGGCGCAAACGCCGCACGTGCTGTCGGGGTTCTGGAACACGTAGCAATCCGAGAAGCCGCCACTTCCACCGGTCTCGCTGCAGAGCGGCGACGAATCGGTACCACAGAAGTGATTGCCGCAGCCGTCGATGTTCGTCGTCGTCGTCGTCGAAGACGTCGTGGTCGTCGAAGTCGTCGTGGTCGTCGTCGTGCCGGCCACGCACTGGTTGTTCACGCAGTTACTGCCGGGATCGCAGTCGCCGCACTGGATCGGAATCCCGCAGCCGTTGTCGATCTCTCCGCACTGCTTGTTCTGCTCAGCGCAGTCCTGCTGGTCGCAGCACTTGCCGAATTTGTCGGTCGGCTGCTGGCGCAGGCAGAGCTTGCTCTGGCAGCTCTTGTGAACGTGGCAGGTTGCACCGTCGGGTTTGCCGCCGGCGACGCTCAAGTCGGCGAACGCAAAGACTGCGATCAAGGTAAGTGTAACGGAGAAAGACTTTTTCATCGGACCCCCTTCTTGGGACCGGCGTCCGCCAGCCCAGCGTGTTCCAGGGAGCAACCTTTCATGACAGGTGGTCCGGGACAAGAGAGCCAGGCGATCAGCGCGTTATTTCGCGGCCTTTCCCGCGTATACTGCAAGATGTTTCTGCATTGGATCGCGATGGCAAAGCGCGCCGAAACGCGCTCGGCCAATCCAGATCCTGCCGGGGCACGGAACCTGCACTCTACTCTGCACCGCACCAGCCAATGGAACGCGTCGCAAGCACAAGGAGACATGCATGGGACCGGAGCGCTCGAAGCAAAAACGCAGTCCGACTGAGCACTTCGGCCGCTATCGGCAATCGCAGGCACGCATGCTCGCGTTGTGCTTCGGCGTCGCAGCAGTCCTCTTCGGCATTCCCACTTTCGCGAATGCCGCCGCCGTTTTCCCAGAAGAGAAAGCGGTTCTCACGCACGCACCGCAGGTTCCTCCGCCGATCAAACGACTGACGCCGGCGAAGATGGTCATCGATGTCGAGGTCCGCGAGTTCACCGCGCGGCTGGCCGACGGCGTCGATTATACGTTCTGGGGTTTCGGCGGGAGCGTCCCCGGGCCGTTCATGCGCGTGCGGCAGGGCGATCTCGTCGAGTTCCACCTCGACAACCATCCTGACAACAAGCTGCCGCACAACATCGACCTGCACGCGGTGACGGGCCCGGGAGGCGGAGCGGCATCATCGTTCACGGCGCCCGGGCACACTTCGATCTTCTCGTTCACGGCGCGCAACCCGGGGCTTTACGTCTACCACTGCGCGACGGCGCCGGTCGGCATGCACATTGGCAACGGAATGTACGGACTGATCCTCGTCGAGCCCGAAGGCGGGCTTACGCCGGTCGATCATGAGTACTACGTGATGCAGGGCGAGTTCTACACGACCGGACGCTACGGCGAACAGGGCCTGCAGCCGTTCTCGATGGAAAAAGCTCTGCGCGAGGATGCCGACTACGTGGTCTTCAACGGCTCGGTCGGTGCGCTGGTCGGAGACAACGCGCTGCACGCGAACGTGGGCGAAACCGTCCGGCTTTTTGTCGGCAACGGCGGACCCAACCTGGTCTCGTCCTTTCATGTCATTGGAGAGATCTTCGACAATGTCTTCGCCGAAGGCGGGACGTTCGCGAACCACCACGTGCAGACCACGCTCGTCCCGGCCGGCGGTTCTGCGATCGTCGAGTTCAAGGTGGAAGTGCCCGGCACGTACGTGATCGTCGATCATTCGATCTTCCGCACGTTCAACAAGGGCTCGCTCGGCATGCTCAAGGTCGATGGCGAGCTCGCTCCCGAAATCTATTCCGGAAAACAGTTCGACGAGGTCTATCTGCCCGAAGGCCAGCCCACGCAGGTCCCAAAGCCGGCCGCCCCGACGCATGCTCTGTCGATGGCCGAACGCATCTCGGAAGGCGAGCGGGTCTTCAATCGCACGTGCATGGCGTGCCATCAGTCGAGCGGCCAGGGTCTGCCCGGCATCTTCCCGCCGCTTGCCGGTTCGGACTTCCTCTTGGCCGACCCGCAACGTGCGATTCACATCGTGATCGAAGGCAAGCAGGGCGAAGTCGTCGTCAACGGGAACAAGTACAACCAGGTGATGACGCCGCAGAACCTGTCCGACGACGAGATTGCCAACGTGCTGACGTTCGTGATGAACAGCTGGGGCAATCACTCGCCGATGCTGAGTCCGGACGATGTCGCCAAAGTGCGCGCGACGATTCCGAAGTAGGAGAGGGCGGTGACGCGGCGCAATCGCGCGCGACGCAGCGCGACCGCCGCCGTCGTCGTTCTTGCGCTGGCCGCGATGGCCGAAGCGGCGCCCGAACGCGTCGCGGCAGGTTCCGCATCAGCGATCGTCAACGCGCCGCCGGGGATGATCCTGATCCCGGCAGGCACGTACGAGCCGCTCTACAAGAACGAAGGCACCAGTCCGGTCGCGGCGTTCTTTCTCGACGAGGTGCCGGTCACCAACGCCGAGTTCCTCGACTTCGTCGAAGCCAATCCGCGCTGGCGGCGCTCCCAGGCTCCGAAGCTCTTCGTGGACGGGCATTATCTCGAACAGTGGCAGAGCGATCTCGAGCTTGGCTCTCCCGACAGGATCCGCCCGGACGGTCCGGTGACCAACGTGTCGTGGTTTGCCGCGCGTGCGTACGCAAAATGGCGCGGCAAACGGCTGCCGAGCCTCGCCGAATGGGAAATGGCCGCTGCAGCGAGCGACACCAGCGCGCGCGGCAAAGACGACCCTGCGCACTACCAGAAGATCCTCGCATGGTATGCGCAGCCGACGCATTTCCCGCTTCCCGCCGTCCGTTCGATGCCGCCCGACTTCCACGGCGTGCGCGGTCTTCACGGGCTGGTCTGGGAATGGGTCGAGGACTTCAACACAGCCATGGTCACCGGCGAGTCGCGCGCCGACACCGGCCTCGATCGGAATCTCTTCTGCGGATCCGGAGCTGCCGGTGCATCCGACTTTCGCGACTATGCAGCCTTCATGCGCTACGCGTTCCGCAGCAGTCTCGAAGCAAAGTATTCCGTTCCCAACCTCGGATTTCGCTGCGCGCGCAGCACAACGGACGAAAGCAGATGAAAACTCCGACCCTGCTTCTCGCGGCAACACTGCTCATGTGCGCAGCCGCCGGTGCAGTCTCTGCGGCGACGCCGCAAGTGTCCGCAGCGGCAGCCGGCGAGATCGATCCGGCGTCGATCTACCAGGTGGAATCGCGCTGGACGCGTGCCGACGGCGAAAAGATCGCGCTCGCGTCGCTTCGCGGCAAGGTGCGCGTGCTCGCCATCTTCTATTCGGCCTGCGAGTACGCATGCCCGATCATCATCGGCCGCATCAAGTCGGTCGAAGCCTCGCTACCGGACAAGCTGCGCAGCGACGTCGGCTTCGTCCTGGTGTCGATGGACCCTGCCCACGACGATCCCGCGCAGCTTCGGGCGTATGCCGAACGCATGGAGCTCAAAGGCGACTGGACGCTGCTCCATGGTAGCGACGACGACGTCCGCGAGCTGGCCGCACTTCTCGGCTTCCGCTACCGGCAGGAAAAAGACGGCGGCTACTCCCACAGCAACATGATCACCGTGCTCGACGCCGAAGGCAGGATCGTCAAGCAAAGTATCGGACTGGATGCGGATGCAGGCGACGTCGTCGAAGCCGTAACGTCGCTCGTCGCTCACGCAAAGTAATTTGCCGGCATCTGCGCCCTGTTTCCCCGGATGCGGGAGATGCATGCGAGTGCGCCTCGTTCGCGGCGACTCGCACGCGGCTCTTTATGGGCACTTCGGGGAATATCGTCTCCTCAGCATTCGTCCATTGCTGCAAGCTCAGTGACTGCGACGCACTTTAGCGGGTGGCGTCACCACGCCGTCGAAGGGTCGGCGATGACACGGTCTCTGAAGGAGAAAGCCATGATCGAACGACATCCCACGAAATTTTTGCTGGCAGCAGGTGCCGCGGTCGCGCTGACGCTTGCGCCGCTTCCCGCTCGCGCCCAGGTCCACGTCTCCGTTGGTATCGGGCTTCCTCCGCCGGTCGTGTTCGCGGCTCCGCCGCAGCTCGTGGTCCTGCCGGGAACGTACGTGTACGCAGTTCCCGATTACGGCGAGGACATCTTCTTCGTCGATGGCTGGTGGTGGCGGCCGTGGCACGGCCACTGGTACCGGTCGCACTACTACGACCGCGACTGGGAGTCATATTCGAGCGTGCCGTACTTCTATCGCTCCGTTCCGCATGACTGGCGAACCGAGTACAGCCGTCACGAATGGAGAGGCCGCCCGTGGAACTATGAGAGGGTTTCGTACGACGATGCCCATCAGAACTGGAGCAACTGGAAGCGCGAGCGGCGCTGGAGCTCGGACCACAACGGTGAGGCTCGTACAGTGACGCGCGACGTAAGGTCGGCGCCGACTGCGCGCCACGAGTACCGCGGCACGACCACGCACAGCGAGACGCGTGCAACGACGACGCGCCACGAGGGACACGGAGCCGGGCCTGCGCATCACGAGACGCGCGGCACCGCTCACGAATACCGCGGTCCGCAGCACCAGAGCCATCCGCAGGGTCATCAGCCGCAGATGCACGAGGCCAGTCGCCCCCAGGGTGAGCATGCAACGCACGGAGGCCATGGAGGCCAAGGCGGCCAGCATTCGCCGTCGCATGGGCCTCAGGGACACTCGGGCGGCGGACACGGCAACGCGCACAACAAATAGCGCACGGGGCTGGCGGCGGTCGGGGTAGGGGAGACCCCGGCCGTCGTCTTCGACGTGCTCACTGCAACTGGAGGCGGGCGCTTCCTCGACGTATCTTGCGCCGCACCACCTTCCAGGAGCACCAGCCAATGCGCATCCGTACCGTTCTGTCTGCCGCGTTCGTCGGCCTTCTCGCAATTCCAGCCCAATCCCGCGCCGCAGATCCGATCTGCGGCGACGTCAATACCAGCGGGACGGTGACGACGGCGGATGCGCTGTCGGTGCTGAAGCGGGCGGTCGGCCAGCCGGTGGCGCTTCAGTGCCCTGCGGCGGCAACGCCGCTCGAGTCGGGTCAGAGCGAGTGCTTCAACGAGGGCGGTGACGTCATCAACTGCGCCGGCACGGGTCAGGATGCGGCGCTCAAAAAAGGCGTGCCGGCGACATACACCGACAACGGCAACGGCACGATCACCGACGAGACGACCGGGCTTACGTGGGAGAAGCTGTCGGAGGACGGCAGCATCCACGATGAAGGCAACGTCTATACGTGGAGCGAAGCGCTCGACCGCGTCGATACGCTCAACTCGCAGTCGTTCGCCGGACACAACGACTGGCGGCTGCCGAACATCGTCGAGGCGCGCACGCTTCTCAATTTCGATACGTTCAGTCCCGCCGTCGCTCCCGAATTCGACAGCAACTGCGGAACCGGCTGCACGGTGCTGACCTGCAACTGCATCCAGCCGGACTGGTACTGGACGTCGACGACGTACCAGGAGACCAACGAGGACGCGTGGTTCGTCGACATGTACAACGGCTACACCGACTCGACGACGAAGACCGAGCAGAACTTCGCGCGCGCGGTTCGCGGCGGCCTCTGACGGCGCGCACAGAGCCGGATCGATCGTCCCCGCACGGCCGAGCCGCGGCCGCTTCGGCAGCCCGAAACCGCCTCTTACGCCGGGCCAGGCGCCGAGGTACGCACCGGTGCCGCCGGATGTGCAGCGACGGCTTTGAAACCGGCAAGTTGCGCCGCTAAGGTGCGCCGGATTCCAGCTTTTCCCGATTGAAAAAGGGGCCTCACCCGGTGCGAAATCCTGTTTCTCGTCGTTCCACGTTCCGTCTTGCGCCTGGCGCAACCTCCACGATCATGGCCTCGGCCTTTGCCCTGGCGATGCTTCTGTCGGCCGATTGCGGCGGCAGCAAGGACAAGAAGAACCCGCCGCCACCGCGCATCGTCATCGAGGAAAACGAGTCCATTCAGGATGTTGGCGAGCGATTCGTCCTCGATGCCGGCCAGACGACCGATCCCAACGGTCCCCAGGACGGCCTCGAGTTCCAGTGGCGAATCGTCAGCGGCGGCAGCGACGACACCGCGCTGGATGACCACTGCCGCAACGACGCCAACGTGGTCTGTACGACCAACGACGACGACCACTGCAGCACCGACGACTCCATTTTCTGCCACGAGAACGACGACTGCCCGAGTCCCGGGACCTGCGTAATCAACTCCGGCACGTCCTCTCCGGACTGCGAAACCGGGATCTGCGGGCTGGGCGAGGGCGACGAGGGCGTCGTCGCGACCTTCCGCGCCGACGTGGCCGGTCCGTTCGAGGTGCGCCTGACCGCCATCGGCGACGAGTCGAACGCGACCAAGACGATCGAGCTCAATACGTTCCCGTCGCTCTATCTGGTCGGCTCGCTGCTTCAGTTCGGCGGCACCGAGGGCAAGCTTCTCGGACCGGTCGCCGACGCCGACGAGTTCACGACCGAGCCGGTGCAGGGGGCTTCGGATCCGGCCAACGGCAACCTCGTCATCATCGACGATTCACTCGATCTGGTGCGCGTGTTCGACCTGCGCACCGGCACGATCGTAGGCGCGTTCGGCGACAGCGATCGCCAGGTCAACGATCCGGCCGCGCTGACTTTCCATCCGGTCACGAACCGCCTGTACATCGCCGAAGCTTCGGGACGCGTGCTGGTGTTCGACGACACGACGCAGCTGCTGATCAACAAGTTCGGCGACGTCGAAGATCATCCGACCGCGCTGCGCTTCTCGCCGCTCGGCGACGATCCGGACCTGCTCGTCGTCGACGGAACTCCGGGCGTCAAGGTCTACGACGCGAACGGTGTCGCGCAGGGCGTGCTCGGCGAGACCGCGACGGCAACGGACGAGCCCGTCGATCTCGACTTCCTCGACAACGGCACGCTCCTGATCGCTGACCGCACCGGCAAGGTCGTGCGCTGCGATTCGGACGGCACGGGGTGCGGAAGCTTCAGTGCCGAGCTCGACGGTATGCTGGCGAACGGCAGCCCGACGGCGATTGCCGTCAATCCGTCGGCCGAGTTCACCGACAACGACGTGCTCGTCACCGATCCGGTCGGCCAGCGCGTGATCGCATGCAAGTCGAACGGCAACGGTTGCGCGACGTTCGGCGAAACCGACGACGTCGATTCCGAATACCGCGACATCTTCTTCGCACCGCAGGAGACGCCTACCACGGCGTCCTCTACGACTACGACGACGCTCGACTGAGAAACCACGGAAAACGCGGCGGAGAATGACGACACGGGATCGAGCGTTCTTCGAAGCGCAGGAAAGGCAGGCGCTGGCTCCGTACGCGATGCGCTCGGAGAACAGCCGCGGCCGCGAGTATCCCGAGCCGGAGCACCCGCTGCGGCCTGCCTTTCAGCGCGACCGCGACCGCATCATTCATTCGAGCGCGTTCCGCCGGCTCGAGTACAAGACGCAGGTCTTCGTCAATCACGAAGGCGATTACTACCGGACGCGCCTGACGCACACGATGGAATGCGCGCAGATCACGCGCACCGTCGCCGGTACGCTCGGCCTCAACCGCGATCTCGCCGAAGCCGTCGCGCTCGCGCACGATCTCGGCCACACGCCGTTCGGTCACGCCGGCGAGCACGTGCTCGACGACCTGATGAAGGACTACGGCGGCTTCGATCACAACAGCCAGAGCCTTCGCATCGTCGAGGTGCTCGAGCAGCGTTATCCCCAGTTTGACGGCCTCAACCTCACGTACGAAGTGCGCGAAGGCATCGTCAAGCATTCGGGCCGCTTCGACCGCCCGCGAGTGTCCGACTTCGATGCGTCGAGCGCGCCGCCGCTCGAAGCCCAGATCGTCGACTACTGCGACGAGGTTGCCTACAACGGCCACGACATCGACGACGGCATCCAGTCGGGCCTGATCACGCTCGAGGACCTCGACGGCGTCGAGCTGTGGGACGAAGCGTTCGCCGAAGTGCGGCGGCTGTGGCCGTCGGCGAGCTTCTCGGTGCTGCGCTACCAGGCCGTGCGCCTGCTCATCGATCGCATGGTGCGCGATCTCATCGAAGCGATCGAAGGCCGCATCCAGGGCCTCGGCATCGAGACGATCGAGGACCTGCGCCGCTCGCTGCCGCCGATTGCCGAGCCGAGCCCGGAGATGGGCGCCAAGGTGCGCCAGCTCAAGGCGCGGCTGATGGACCGGCTTTACCAGCACCGGCGCGTGCGAAGGATGGGTGCGAAAGCGCTGCGCGTGATGCGCGGCCTGTTCGAAGCCTACATGATCGATCCGCGCCAGATGCCGCTCCACATCTGCGAGCGTGCGGTCGGCGACACGACCATGCCGCGCGTGATCGCCGACTACATCGCCGGCATGACCGACCGCTTCGCGTTCGAGGAATACGCGAAACTCTTCGACCCGTTCGAAAAGGTCTGAGCGTCTTACGATGCGCCCGCGACGGGATGTGACCGGGCATCATGGCGTACGGATGACGTGAATCCGATTGTGTCCGGGCGGCAGCCACCGCACGTACTCGACTACGGGCAGGTCTTCTTCGAGGAATCCGGAAACCGGCGACAGAGTGATCCACCAGCGCGGCTGAATGCTGGGTGCGTGATTCAGGAACCAGAAGGGCAGAGCGAGGTCGGTTCGTCGTCGGTAGGATGCCCGGACTTCGGGTGGACGCCGGACCGCCGGATGGGCCACGAAGCCGGCTGCGTCGATCTGCGTCAACCCGTCGATCTCGAAACCGCCGCAGATCGACGTCGCAGGAACGCCGCGCGCCCGAAGCTGATCGAACGCTTCGCGTCTCGCTCGGAGCGCCGCGAACATGTCGTGCGTGATCGCAATTCCGTAGAATCCCCACAACGTGACGAGCACGGCTCCCATCGCCATGACCCCGGCCGGCATTGCGCCCGAGCGTCGGCGCAGCAACAGGACGATGGCGAACGGCAGCAGCGGTATCACATAGCGGTCGTACGAGGTCGCCCGGAACAGGAACAGAGCCATCATCGCAGCGTAGGCGACGGCGGAACTTGCCAGCAGTGCCACGACGAGCCGCTCGCATTGCGTTGCGCCGTCGCGTCGAAACGGGCTTCTCATCGTTGCGACGAGAAGCGGCATGCTCGCATAACTTGCCAGCGCGATTGCCTGCTGCACGGCAGGCGCGAGCGTCAACTGGCCTTCGCCGATGACCGTCATTCCGGCACCGACGAGCCCGGTCCTCGACAGGAGATTGTCCAGCCACGGCGCCGAACCCGACGACGAAAGCAACATCGGTGCCGTGATCGCTGCGACGACAGCGGCTACGCCAAGGCGGATTCGCATCGCGGTGTCGCCGCTGCATGCTTCGCCTGCGATGCGGCAGACCGACAGCGGGAGCACGAGCGCCAGGATCGAGTACAGCAGCGGGAGCAGCGCCTGCACGGACCGCGGAAGGCCGTGAAGCACCGGCAGCACCGCGTCACCAAGACTCTTGAGCTCGACGACGTATGGCTGCGCGGCACGCCAGTGGACGGCTGCGACGGCGAGCAGCACACTCGCAGCCGCCAGCCCGAGCGCGACGAGCCCGAGCCGTGGTCGTCGGCATTCGAACGCGGCAAAGCACGCAAGCATCGCAATCGGAGCGAGCCACGCCGTCTGCCGCACGGAAGCGCCGAGCGCACCGCCGACGAACGCAACAAGGAGATACCCGATCGCCGGTCGAAGCTCGGCCTGCCGGCTCGAGTGCACGAGCGCAAGCGCGCACAGAAGGCCTCCGGCGAGCGCGGGGAGGTCCGTCATGAACGACGTTGCGAGGGGAATCACCAGTGGCGACAGACCGAACGCCAGCGCTCCGAGGCTGGCCGGCAGCGAGCGCACGCCGGCAAGTCGGAGAAGCGCGCGAAGCAGGAGCGCTGTCCCGACGGCAATCGGCAACGTCGAGACACGTACCGCGATCAGTGACGGGCCGAACAGGCGGACCGACGCGGCGCCGAGCCAGGCCTGGGCGCCGATCATCGGCGAAGCCCATCCGTTGTAGCGAAGCTCGCCGGAGCTCGAGAGGTCGAGAGCGGTGCGAATGTAGGACCAGTCGTCGAGGACGCCGGTATTCGTGAATGGCCAGGTGGCGAGATACGCCGCCGCGAGCACGACGACGCACGCCAGCAGGTCTCGTCGGGCATTGTCTGGCTGATGTGAAACGGGCGCGCCCGGATCGCGCGGGTCGGCCGATCCGGTTGCTGCGAAGGGCACGCGGGCGTTGTCACACGCCGAACGGCGCCCCGCAACACACGGCCGGACAGAACCGGGGAAGGGCCTGCGCCAATCCGGTTTCCGCATGATTCCCCGGTGTTTTCATGCGGCTTGGTTTACATAATATATCTTATCAGACGTTGTTGATGAGCCGGAAAAAGCTCGCGCGCCGCGTTTTGCGCGCCTTTTCTTTCGTACGCATCCCGGCGATGTTCGGTCCCGACTCCGACCTGTGTTGCGCAGCCATCTCATAACGGCCGGAGACGGCCGTTCGACCGAAGAGCTCGTCGAGGCCGGGCGCTATGCCTACGCGCATTCGTGCGTGTACTCCGAGAACTTTCCCGCGCGGAATCAGGGCGGACCCCGGACCCATGAAATCGTGCTGCTGGAGTTCGACCACGACGTGATGGCAAAGGACGCCATTGACGAGGCAAGCCGGCTCGGCCTCAAGCCTCCGAGCTACGAGGACGCGCTCTACTTCGGCATTGAACATCCCGAGGTCCAGCGCGAGCGGCCCGTCGTCTTCCTCCATGACCCCTGGTACGGATACTTCGCTCGTCGCGACGTGCTTCTTCTGTGGACCAACGTCGGCGGCCGCGAGCTCGGTCTCGAAGGCTTCGACGATCTGATGAGCTGCGGCTACTGGTTCGCGTTTGTTCGCGAACCGTCCGATGCGAAGCCCGTGAAATAAAGCCCGTTTCGGACGGCCATCGAGTCGCTCGTATCGAAGAGTCAAGGCCCCCGCTCCGGGCTGGCCGATCCGCTTCGCTGGCTCGCCGCAGCGCCGGCCTGGCGCCGCAGGCGTTGACCATTGTCGATGCCGCTACGTCAGCGCTCTGTCTGCATCGAAGGCTGACACGTCAACTCTAGTCGCTCGATAGCCGAACGCTCGTGTCCGTATTGTCGATCGGCTCCGCGTACGTCGCTTCCCAGCACGCACCGAGATCGTTGACGAGTTGCGCGCGAACCGGAAAAGCCAGGAGCGGCAGCGACGGCAGCTCCAGGTTTTCGCCGGCGGCCGAAAGGCCGATGGAGGTTTTCGTTGCAGTTCCTTTGACCGTGAGCTTGGTCATCCCATTCGGCATGCCATCTCTGCTCCGGTACTGCGTCGCAGCGGATCTCTTCCAGCAGCCGCCCGTAACGCCATTGCCGCAGATCGGCCCCGCGGGTGCATCGACGCGTGCCAGAAGCCCGCTCGGATCGAACACGCACAACCCATAATTCGTCCCGCCAAGACCGGCGGCGATCTCATCCGGTGCCGACGCTTCTCCCTTCGGCCACTTCCAGCGCAGCGATCGCGCGGCCGGATCGGTACTGTCTTCCATCTGCAATCGCGTAGCTGCCAGGGGCTGCTTGCAGCCGGTATGCGCCTCGAGGACGTGCTCGCAGGTCGCTGCGCCGTCGCAGCGATCGAACGTGCAGAGGTCGTCGTCCGCCGTGCAGGCAGTTCCTGCCGGTGCAGTCTGATGCAGGCAAGTCCCGCTGCCGTCGCAGCGCTCGAGCGTGCAAAGGTCGTCGTCGGGCGCGCAGGCCGTATCAGCCGCGACGAGCGTGCAGGCTCGAGTACAGCAGTCGATGTTGCCGCGATTCCCGTCATCGCATTCTTCGCCGGGATCGCTCAGCCCGTTGCCGCATGGGTGACCGGCCAGTGCGTACACCATGTCGAGACCGGGACCCTTGGTGCCGCTGGCGAGCCGCCTGTCCTTCGACGACCACAATGCCAGCCAGTGACCCGAAGGATCGTACGCGACGAACGGATGGATCTCGTCATCGCCCGAGGGGTCCGTCTGGGCGTCGTTCAGCGGAAACCATGGGGACCAGGTCGCGCCATCATCGTCAGTGCTCGCCATGAAGACGTCCGCGTCCAGGCCGTAGGCGTCAGGGGTCCCGTGAGCACCCCGCTGCCAGACCACGACGAACTCGCCGTCCGGTCCGGCGGCGACGCTGACAGGCCCATCATTGCCGTTAAAATCCGAAGCGACCGCGATCGGTGCGCTCCACGTCGTGGCGCCGTCCGACGAGCGTGCGGCGTAAATGAAAGAGGCATCTGTCCCGTACGAGGGCCAGGTCGCGATCCAGTTGCCGGCGCCGTCGCTTGCAAGCCGCGCGGAGTCGTCGTCGGTCTGATCGTCGGCGTGAAGCGCCGAAGGCGCAGCCCACGTAAGTCCGCCATCGGTCGAATGCGATGCGAACAAATCGCGATCGACCTGCTGGTCGGTAGATATATCGTAGCCACCGGTCACCCACGTGACTACCCAGGCCCCGCCGGACCAGAACACCTGCGTGCCGATCACGCCTGGTGCATCGCCGGCGGCATCTGCGACGAGCGTCGCCGGAGGGCTCCAGGTATTTCCGCCGTCGGTTGAACGCGTAGCGTAGATGTCCGTGTAGATCGCTCCGCCGATGTTATGCCCGGGCCACACGATGATCCACGTCCCCTCTCCGTCCGTCGCAATTCCCGGAGACCGTGCACCCTCCGCCAGTGTTCCCGGAGGACTCCACGACGTTCCCAGATCGTCGGAATGCGCGACGAGGATCTGTTCGCCCTGTTCGCTCGTCCTCGACCATACCGCGATGAACCGGCCGTTCGTATCGGCAGCCAGCGATGGCGCAAAATCATTATCCTCAACGACGTTGTCGAAAAAAACGTAATCGTCCGTTGCGAAATCCGTATTGAGAATGGCGGCCGGGCCGAACGTGAGGCCATTGTCGGTCGATCGCGAAAACGCGATCTCGCGTATCGTGCTCCATGCGACGACCCATGTACCCGCACCGTTCGTTGCAGCGACTGGCGAAACGGCGTTGGTCCCGGCGTCGTTCAACTGAGGGTCCAGCACAACGGGCGGCTCAAAGACGGGCGACGCCGCCTGCACCGGCAGATTCGGAAGAAGGCAGAGGGCCAGAAGTATCGGTAGTTGCTTGTGGAAGATCATGTTTTCGCACCTGGAGGCAATACAGTTGTCAGTCAGACCGACCATCGAGGAGTCAGGGCACCCGCTGCCGCGCGACGCGATCGCTTATGTCGGCGAGCAGCTCGTCAAGATCGATCCCGGAACGATCCGCGCCTCGGCCGGCAATGCGTCGGCCGTGTTCGGTCCGAACGTGATAGATACCGGTTTCGAGACCTACCGGGCTCGTGAAGCCGCGAGCGCTTTCGCGGCGCAAAAATACGACGACCTCTTCGCCGACCGAATACATCGGCAGATCCGGGATGCGACCGATCGGGGTCGTGCTCGAAGCATCCGAATTTCCGAACTGCTTGATCGTGAGCCGCCGGCCGCTCTCGCCCTTCACCGCTTTGTCGACGTCGAATGTAACCCAAGTCGCCGCCAGTCCCGACGCATCCCTGCCGGTACGAACGTTCGTCACCGTGGCATGAACGATCCGGTCCGCGCCGCGGACCGTTTCATCGAGCGTCAACTCCCGCGCCACCGTCATCGCGCCGGCGGATGTGGCGGCGAGAACGGCGGCGAGCGAAGCGATCCGAATGAACTTTCGTCTCATCCCTAACCTCTTGCGCGAAGCTCGTCGGTGTCGTTCCGGAGCATGCCATTCGACGGAAAAGCGCTCGACCAGCAGTGTCCGTCGCTGTTCATCCATTGCACCGACAGCGGGAATACGAGCGGCAGTACCGGCATACCGAGCGCGTCGCCGGCTCCTTTGAGCTTGAACTTCGCACGCCCGGCATCATCGGCTTTGAGCTTGGCCGATCCGAGACCGTCCGGAAGCAGCCCGGCATCTTTGTAGCTCAGGCCCGAGCTCTTCACGCTCCAGCAGCCCTCGAGCCCCGAGCCGCAGCGAGTGCCCGCCGGCGCCCTCGCCATCAGACGGAGCGAATTCGCGGCGTCGTAGACGCACAGCGCGTAGCTGGTTCCAGCGTCTGTCGAGGGATCGCCGAGCTCCGCGGCCGACGCGTCGCCGGGTCCCCATTTCCATTGCAGCGCGAAGTTCGATGGATCCCCGCGACGAAGACGAAGCGACGAGTGTCCGACCGAGGACGGCGCGGAGCAGTCGTTGCGCGGCGCCGGCGGACACGCGGCGGCCGGTGCAAAGTCGAATGCAATCTCCATCAGTCCCCCGCCCTGCACACGCGCGGCGACATCGAACAGATAGGGAACTCCCGCATCGGCCGCGACGACCAGATCCGATGTGACATTCGGTCCGCTGTCGTTGTCGCAGGCCTCCTGCGTCAATATGCCGCATTGTCCACTCAGTGCGCTGACGATCGTATCATAGTTGCTGCCGGACGTGGCTGCGTGGATCACCCCGTCGACAGAGGGCGTGAACTGATACCAGACGCTGTTGTAGTTCTGCGAAAAAAACTCCGTGCATGTCTGGATAGGGTCGAATGCACCGAGCGTTGCGCCGGTGACGTCGATCGCATCGGCAAATGGCATCTCATCGATGTCGATCGCACCGCTGCATTCGTCATTGACCGGGATCGGGCCCTGGTTCGCGATGAAGTCGATGTCGTCGATTACGCTGCCGGCCGTGACGACGATTGCCTGTGCGACCGCCGGATCGTCCGGCGGATTGCTGGCCGCCTCGTCACTGCCATTCCAGAACTCCGGAGCGCCCGGCAGCCCTGTCGGAGTTTCGGACGGTCCGACGCTCGAGCCGCCGATAAAAGCGGCATAGACCGGCTCGATCTCCACCGTGTAAGACCCCGGCGGCAGTCCCTTCAATTCATACCGCCCTCTCAATGCGGCGTCCGCCGGTCCACCCGGATTGGACGGAAAGTAGTAGGCCCCGGAAACCTGCGACACGGCCGTCACAAGCGAATCGCCAACGGCGCGCGCCACGACGTTCGCACCCTGAAACAGCGTAACGCCGTCGGCGAAAAGCACGGATCCCGCTATCGTCCCGTTCTCGGTGTCGAACGACGCGGCCGGATACAGCGAAGAGACCGAGGCCATGTCGTCGAGGTGAAGCGATGTCATCGCCGTTCCGTTGACCAGAATCGGGAACATCGTCGCGACCGCTGCATCGTTCAAAGGGTCTCCATCGAACGCGACGGACAGGCCCACCTGCGAATGGTCAAGGTTGAGATAGTGTCCGAGTTCGTGGATCAGGACGGCATCGAACTGTTCCGGGGTCAGCTCGGGATTGGAATCGGAATCGACGCCGTCGAGGAATACCCCGTTCATCACCGAATAACCTTCGGTAAGTTCGGGAGGGACATACGTCCCGCAGGCCGGTGCCGCGAATCCGATGATGTGCTCACTGGCGCCGTCACCGAAGAGGTCATCGGTGATCTTTCCATCCGTATCGAAAACAATCGGGCTCAATCCATCATCGCATGACGACAGGATGCCCGTGTAGTTGGCCGACGTCACGTCCATCGAAAGTTGAGATCCCGCGCTCAGCGAGACATCTGCCGTCGCCACGTCGTTCCAGGCGTCGGCGGCAGCCGCCAGGCGCGCTGTCGCGGATGCATTCGACAGTGCGCCGAGCGAGCCGCGATCCGGATTGTACGACGCCGTGCCGCCCGGCCAGGTCAGTGGCTGCCCCCCACCGTTCACGATCAGTGGGCCGGCCGCATCTGACGACCGGGCAGCTACCGCGATGCACAGCGCTGCGGCGAACAGGCAATGAAGAAGCCGCGTCACGTGTACAGCCCTCAGTCGACGCGCGCGACGCGAAACGGCACGCCGACGGATGCGAACGATCCTCGAGCGATGACGATCGACTGAGAAAGAACGAAAAGACTGATTTTCTCCAAGTTGGTCAGACAATACCTCCCCCGAGCGAGGCCAATCAACCCGGAAACTCGCAGGTTCGAGCCGAATCGTACGGTGCCGGAACGCTTGATCCACACTTCATTCGTCCACTTTCGTCGCCGATCCTTCAAAGCATTCGTCGCCCACGATCACGGTGACGGTGGTAGTCACTGTCGTTTCGTCGGCGAGACCCGCGGCCAGCGTCAGGCCTTCGGCGGTGATGTCGAAGATCTCGAGGGGGTTGTCGGGAATGTTGCAGACGAAAAGCCGGTTGCCGTCCGGCGACATCGCACGCGGGCGAACCGGCCCGGATTCGAAAGTTACGAACGCAGCGGCCGGCGCTGCGACGACGGGAAGCGCGAGTGCAAGCGCTCGACGAGCGAGATGATGCATGCCCCTCCCGGAGATCCTGCACCTTGATGCACGACCCGGCGATACTACGTGGCCGGTTCGTGCCGACGCAAGGCAGGAACTCCGGGGTGCTGCGTAGCTAGTATCCCGGCGGCGGAGCGACGCCGACCCACGACGGCGTGCTTCCCGAGTACGCCTGCTGGTACCACGACGAACCGCACTGCAGATAGCTTACGCCACCGACCATCACCGTGGCGCCAGCGCACGGAGGCGCGGAAACAGCCGAGTTCACAACAGCCGATCCGACGGCAGCCGCGGCGCCGACAGCCAGGCCGACCGCGAGACCTTCGCCTTCGTCCCACTCGCCGTTTCCCCAATCGTCGTCCCAGTCGCCGTTGTGATCGTGATTGTCCTCGGCGAAGTCCTGGCGATCGTCCTGACGGTTGCTGGCGGCGTTCTGGCGGTCTTCGCGCGCGCCGGTGGCGTAGTCCTGACGGTCCTGCTGGCTTCTGGTTCCCGCCTTCTGGCTGGCCGATCCGCTTCGCTGGCTCGCGGCAGCGCCGGCCTGACGGTTCTGCGATCCGGACTGCGGCACGTTCTGTACCGACGGAGGCATTGTGCGCTGCCCGGAGGATGCCGCCGGAGAACGCGAGGCACCGGGCGCCGTGCGCGAGCTCGCCGACGGTGCGGCACTCGCTCCAGGCCGAGTCGTCGAGTTGCCACCGCGACTCAACGAGTTCCCACCGCGACTCGTCGAAGCTGCGCCGCGACTCGCTGACGCTCCACTGCGACTCGCTGACGCTCCGCCGCGACTCGCGGGCGAAGCACCCGAGCGTCCGCTCGAAAGGCTTCCGCCCGACGCCGCGCCGCCGCGACTGAAACCTCCACCGGCACCGCCGCGTGAAGCGCCACCACCGCCGCGGCCTCCGCCGCCGCCGCCGCCGCCGAATCCACGCGCGAGCGCTTCGTTCGCGCCGGTCGCGAAGAGCGCGAACATGGCCATCGTCACGATCGCTGCAAATGCTCTACGGTTGCGCTGCTTCATGGCTTCTTCTCCTTGGCCGCGGTTGCAGCTTTCGGCACCGATGCGGCGATCTGAGGCGCGACCTGAGGAAGGAACGCGATCCTGTGAGCGTTCTTGTCGGCCTCGAAGCGGAACTTGGAGCTCGAGGCGCTCGGCGAGAAGTCCCAGTCCTCGAACGTCGTCGCATACTGCGGCTGCTCGTCGGCATTCTTGTATGTGATGACGACGCGCTGGAGCATCGGCGGATCGTCGACGCTCACCCAGAACTGCGCATCCACATCGGTGCCGCGCGCGGCAAAGTGGTCGGCCTCTTTGCCGAAACGATGCGTGCTCTCGACATACTCGACATCGCTGAGGCGGCTGTCGAGCTCCTGCCGGAACGTGGTCAGCAGCATTGCAGCCAATGGAAGCTGCATCTTCAGGTCCTGCCGGAAGTAACGGACGGCATCGTCGAGCGAGCCTGCCTTTTCGACCTGCGCATAGACGCCCTGGCTCGGTGTCGACACGGTGATGGACTTGCCGTCATAGAGAACGACGCTCTGTTCTCCGTCGCTGCGCTCGACGTCGATGCGAAGCGCGTCGGGACGCCGCACCAGTACCTCGCGCGTGTCGCCGAACTCGACCTTCTGGCCGGATCTCTGAACGGCGTCGTAATCACTGTGCATCCTGACGGAGAACGCCTTGGCCTTGCCGAGCGTGTCTGCCATTTCGAGCAGGCGGGCGCGCGCGGCCTCCGGAGTCACGACGGCACCTGCAGCCGCGACGCGCGACGTCGCTGCAAGAGCAACGGCGACGCAGATCGATTTCCAGTTTGAGATCATGGGACCCTCCGATATCGAGCACGCTGCGGGCTCGTAAACCCTGTTGAGTCGACTCGTTCCGTATGCAGCTATCGAGGCATAAACCCCGACTCAAGCTCGTGGCTTCTACTGCCCCTCTTCAACTCGCCGTCGCCTCGAGCCTGCGCCGCGACCAGCGCGCCGACAACTCGATTCCGGGCAATTCCAGTGCGCGATACGAGATGATGGAAATGCCTACGACGGCCGCAAGGATCACGACGGCCGCCCACGGCGCGGGCGGCAGGACCTGTTTCAGATAAATGATGATCGGCATGTGCCACAGGTACGCGCTGAAGCTGGCGAGTCCGATGATGCGAATCACGCGCAGCTTGAAGACTTCGGCGAGATAGCGGCCCGCGAGCACCGACAGCAGGAAAAGCGACCAGGCGGCGCCGTACCAGCTCACCGTCGAGCCCAGCCAGTTCGTAAACAGGGCGTGCGACGGGCCGAACGGTGCGCCGAGAAACTGCGGAGCAACAACAGCCAGCAGGAAGAAAACGCCGAGCACGTCGCATACCCAGCGCACCGGCTCCGGCACACTGTGCCGGGCAATCCACTGCCAGAGCGCCGCAGCGATCATCCCGAAAAGAAAGACCGCCAGATAGTCCGGCAGATCGATCGACAGCCTGGGCACGGCTTGCGGAGGCACGGCCCATGACGCGAAGAACAGAAACAGGGTCAGGAACACCACCGAGGCCAAAGGCCTCGAGTGGGCGATGACGTGGGTCGCGATGAGCAGTGCCGGCAGCAGCATATAGAACTTCATCTCGACCGGAATGGTCCAGAAAATCTTCTGCCCGTCGAGAAGCAACAGATGGCGAAGAATCGACGGCGGACGTGGTCCGGCGACGGCGAACGAAATGAGCGGCGCGACCGCCGCCGACAGAAGCACGATTGTATAGAGAGGATAAATTCGCAGGATGCGCCGCATGGCGTACGCGCCCCAGTAGCCGCCCGCGGTGGCCGGTTCGGGCGGGCGCTCGAGAAACTGGCGCGTGAGCAGAAACGCGCTCAGCACGAAGAACAGGTAGACGCCGAAGTTGCCGAGCCCGCGAAAATTGACCGACTGATCGAAAACAACGCCGGTCGAGCTCATATGGCTCAGCACGACGAGCAGAACCGCCATGCCGCGGATTCCCTCTAGCGGCGGAAGATAGTCTTTGCGGTGAGCGCCCGGAGTTTCGAGTGCGGCGCCGTCGGTACCAGCGGTTCCGGAAGCCGCACCGCTGGATTGAATCGGACTCATCGGCGTGTGAACGTAGCATGCACTGCGGATGACGGCCAGATTCGCCGCGCGACCGAAGACAGACCACCATGCACAGGATCGTCCGCATGCCGGCGTTCTTTCGAGGGCGCACTTGATCCCGACGAACATTGCGGGCGCTCGCGGCAGTGACAGCCGTCGCATCGGCGAGATCGACGTCCTTCGCGGCCTCGCAATCGCCGGCGTCGTGATGCGCCACGTCTCGTGGCAGCTCCTCACACCGGCAAACCTCGCTGCGCCCGGTGGAAGCGCGATTGCGATTGCATGCATTCTTTCGGACGTCGGAGTTTCGCTGTTCGTCGCCGTTTCCGCGTTCGGTCTCGCGTGGCGCTACGCGGCGCCTTTTTCCGGCGTGCGCGCGTGGCTCGGCTTCCTTGCAAGCCGCGCGTCGCGCCTGCTTCCCGCATACGTGCTGTGGAGCATCGTCAGTCTCGCGGCCCGCGACCGCGCGCTTCTGTCGTCGCCGTCCGACGTGGGCGGAGCGCTCCTGTTCGGCACCGCCGACGTGCAGTTCTACTACGTGCCGATGGTCTTCGAGCTGTACATCCTGTGGCCGCTCGTGCGGCCGCTCGCCGCCATGCGAAGCGCGCGCGGCGTGATCGTAGTGCTGGCCGCGGGGGCTGCCGTGGCTGAGCTCGTATGGCGTGCAGTGATCCCCTCGCCCTGGACTCCCCTTCTCTACTTGTCGCCGGCCGTCGCCACCGGTCTCGTACTGCCGATGCTGCTCGGAAATCCGGCGCCCGGGTCGAATCCTTTTGGCGCAGGTGCTGCACGACGGCGCGCGCTCGTGCCGATCCTGATCGCTGCCGCAGCGGCCGCACTGTTCGTCTGCGCGTCGCGCTTCTTCGCATTCGCACCGGAGGCGACGTCACGCGGCGCACTGTTCCTCGTCACGATGATGTCGGCGGCGCCGCAGGCGCTGCTCAACTGCTCGCTGATTGCGGCTCTCGCGCTGCTTGCAACGCCGCTGGCGAGGACGCGGGCCGGCGGATGGATCGCCGCGCTCGGCCGCATGTCGTACGGCGTCTTTCTCGTGCACCTGCTCGTGGCGTCGACCGTCGTCTACCGACTGTTCGCGATCGACACGGCCGCGCCGGGCGGCGCCGCCGGAACGGTTCTGCGCATGACCGGCGCGTGGCTCGCCGTGCTGCTGGTCAGTTACGCGGGCACGCTCTTGCTCGCACGCATTCCGAATCTTGCGTGGACGGTCGGACTCGAGCGCGCACCTCGGCCGGAAACGGTCGGCTAGACGTTCGGCGCGATCTGCTGCGCGAACGTCTCCATCATGCCGGGCGTCGCACGCGCCGAGATCACGTAGTGGCCGACGCCCCACTCGTCTTTTCGACGGCGCATCTCTTTCGCGCACTCGTCCGGCGTGCCGATGAGCGTGATCGGCATCTTCTTCACGTCGGCCGCGTCGAGGCCGAACAAGCCGCCGAGTGCGCCGGCAAATCCGTCGCCGTCCGATGAGGATTCGGCGATCATCGCGGTGAAGATCGTCGACGACAGCTCGATGGACGACGGATCGCGCCCCGCGCTGCGCGCCTCGCTGCGCAGGAACTCGGCGCGTTCGCGGAACGCGGCGTCGGTGGTCTTTGCGACTTCGCCGCGGTCGATCGTACCGGCCCTGCCGGTATCAACGCCGATGTTGACCATGTCCGCATGCCTCGCGGCGATTCGAAGCAGCCCTTTGCCTCCGCCGCCGAGAAGGATGGGCGGGTGCGGCCTGGTAACCGGCTTCGGCACATGGATCGCCGAGCGCAGCTTGTAGAATTCGCCGTCGAGGCTGGCCTCTTCTTCGGTCCACAGGGCCTTGATCGCCTGGATCGACTCTTCCAGCATTCGCAGGCGCGGTTTCACGTCGGGAAAGTCGGCGCCCATCATTTCGAATTCTGCGCGTGTCCATCCGGCGCCGAGCCCGAGAAGCGCACGACCGCCGCTGATGTGATCGAGCGTAGTGATCGTCTGCGCGGTCGTTCCCGGATGCCGGAACAGGTTGCAGTGGACGAGCGCGCCGATGCGGGCCTTGCTGGTCACCGCGGCCAGCGCGCCGAGCATCGTCGTTGCTTCCCACGCCAATGCCGTGCTGTCGAGGCCCGAGCCGCCCTGCTGCTCGAACGCCCAGTGGTCGGGAAGATAGATCGTCGAGTAGCCTAGCGTCTCGGCCTGCTTTGCCTGGGTGAGCATTTCGGCGGCGGGCAGTCCGACAAGGGAAATTCCAAAGTGCATGTTGCCTCTCCTGATGCGCGAATGCGGGCGTGCCTCTTCTGCTCGTTGCCAGTTGAGAAGCAAATCACGGCGCTATCGGGCCCAAAGCGCCCGTATCACCTTGTTGGCCGCGAATGAATCCGCCAGACCGGGGTCGAAGGCGAGGAATTCGCGGAAAAGCACTCGCGCCGTTTGCGGCGCGATGGAGGTTTCATGAAGACGACTACGAAGAGCCTGATCGCATCTGTGACACTGCTTGGAACGATGTCCGTCGCGAACGCATTCGCGGACGACACGACGGTCATCAAATCCAGTCCCGACAAGTACACGGAGACCCGCGAGGGCCACGGCACCAAGTACACGTATCAGTCCAATGGCGTAAAGAGTCAGGAGGCCATCCAGGGACACGGCGTGCAGGCGAAGACCACGTCCAACGGCGTTACCACCAAGCAGGTCTACCAGGACAAGAACTGCCAGCAGAAGTCGGTCGACAACGCTGCAACCGGCGAAACCAAGGTCGTGTCCGAAGGGAACTGTACGCCGTAACGGCGTAGGCAGTCACCGGGCTCCCGCGAACCCGACCGGCAGCTTGCCGAGCACACGGAACAGCGACGAGCCCCAAGTCCGGTCGTCCCCGGCAAGCTCGAGCCCGCGCACGCGGCGCACGAGCGCGCCGATGGCGACCTGGGTTTCCATGCGCGCCAGATGCGCGCCGAGACAGAAGTGCGCGCCTCCGCCGAACGACAGGTGATCGTTGTCGGCGCGGCAGATGTCGAACGTATCCGGATCGCGAAAATGCGCCGGATCGTGATTGGCCGCGGCAAGCAGGCAGACGACGGCGCGGTTCGCCGGAATCACCTTGTCGCCCATCGGCGTGTCTTCGCGCGTGATGCGGACCGTCAACATGATCGGTCCGTCGTAACGCAGGCATTCTTCGACCGTGCCTGCGATCAATGAGGGATCGGCTTCGAGCAGGCGCAGCTGATCCGGATTGCGAAGCAGCGCATGCACGCCGTTGCCGATCAGGCCGATGGTGGTCTCGAAGCCGGCGATGAGGAGGCCGATCGCCTGCGATAGCAGCTCCTCACCGGTCAGGCGGTCGCCGTCTTCCTCCGCCCGCACGAGATCGCTCAGGATGTCTTCGCGCGGCGAACGGCGCCTCTCGCCGATCAACTCGGTGAAATAGGCTGCAAGCTCGCCGGCCGCCGCAAGCCCGCGCTTTACAACCGCAGGCTCCGACAACAGCGCGGCCAGCAGATGGGTAGCCGCCGACGTCCATTCCGCGAACTTCGCGCGATCGGCAGAAGGAACGCCCATCATCTCGCAGATCACGGTGGACGGAACGGGCAGCGCCAGGTCGGAGATCACGTCCATCGACCCGCGCTCGAGAATCCCGTCGATCTGTTCGGAGACGATTTCCTCGGTACGGGCGCGAAGCCGTTCGGTCGCGCGCGGCCGGAACGCCACGCTCATCAGCTTGCGAAGCCGCGTGTGGTTGGGCGCATCCTGCTGAAGGATGAACTTGCCCGGCAGGCTCTCGTTCGGCGACTGCGCCGAGCCGAAGATGCTGCCGTCGGCAAATCGCACGCCCGAAGGCACCTCGCGCAGCATCCGCACGACGTCTTCGTAGCGGGTCAGGCGCCACAGGCCGATCGGCGTTTCGTTGATCGGGTCGTACTCGCGAAGCCGCGCCAGCAGTGCGTACGGATCGTCCTGCTTGGCGATCAGCGGCGGAAAGACTCCGAGCCACGGGTCGGACTTCCACGATTCGTCGACTTCAACCGAAAGTGCGGATTCGACTTGCGCCATGGCGAGATCCCTCTCAGCGTGCCGGCCTGTGCGACGCCGGGACAACAGCACCGGCCCTGCCCGGCTGCAAGCGACCGTTCAGCCCCGTTCGAACGAGCGCGCGTCATCCGGCTTCGCGTGCCGCACGCGCGCCGCAATCCTCAGCGACATGGCAAGCACGAGGATCGCAATGAAGACGTGGTACTCGAGCGTCGGATGCGCCGTCTGTTTGCGGCCCACGCTGTCGACGAGGCACAGGAAGAAGATCGACCAGACGACGAAAACCCCGGTCGTGTGCAGCCGACTCCATTGTGTCGGAGTCATCGCACGCTTCAGGCGGTCGAACGACGTCACCGTCATCATCGCAACCAGAACCAGACCCGGGATGCCGATCGCGAAGTCCGCCCACGTGACCATCGGCGGTCGTTCGGGAGCATAGATCACGAACATTCGCAGGATCAGTGCGACGTGCATCGACATGCTGATGCCGAACGTGACGCCTAGCTCGCGGCGATGCTGGACGAGCCACGTACTGACGGCGCCCGGTGCGAGGCGCGCGAGCGGCGACGCGACGAATGCCAGCAGGAAATAGAAGAACGAGACGCGTGCGGTCACGCGCAGCGCGAGCTCGACGCCGTCGGAACCGGTGCCCCACAGACGAAGCACGAGGAGCGCGATCGCCGCGTTGACGATCGATGCGGCCGCTATGAACGAAGCGAGCCGAAGCTGCGGGGACGGGCGGCTGCCCGTCACTCGCGAACTTCGACGCTCGTGATCGCGATATTCGCGTTGGTCGGAGCGCCCGCGGCGTTGGTCGCGTCCAGCAGCTGGACACAGAAGTAACCGACTGCGGTGATGCCGTCCTCGCAGAACGTGATGCCGCGGAACTCTTCCGACGTGCGGAAGCCGCAGCGCACGACGTCTCTCGGTGCCGGGAAGCTGTCGTCGTTCGAGATCCGGATGTCGAGAGCGGCTGCTACTCCCGGATCCGAACCGGTGTGTTCGCTTTCGAGAGTGGCGTCGACGAGCACGGTGCAGTCGAGATCGTCGCCGTGGCCGATCCAGTCGCCGTCGTGGAAATAGCCTCCGAGCGAAAAGTGCAGGGAGTTGAGGTCGGTCTGGCTGAGAACCGAAACCGTCACGTCATAGATGTTGGGGTCTTCGTCGCCTCCCCCGCAGCCGTTCGAAAGTCCGGTCGCGAAGACCGCGGCCGCCGACCACACCACCGCGCGACACAGCCTCGCGCGCAACGACAGCTCGTTCGTCCTGATGATACCCATTGGCCCGCCCTCCTTGCGGCACCCGCCCCCACCGGCGAATGCGTTACTTCAAGGCCTGAATGCGTCGCTCGATCTGGGATGAATCCCCCGTCGAACCTTCGATCTCCAGCAGTTTCTGCAGAGTCGCGATGGCCGTGGCCTTGTCCCCGGCCTGTTCCGCCAGGCGTGCGCGATCGCTCAGACCCGCCTTGCGATAGGGACCGTCGATGGCCGAGGCCTGCTCGAGCGCGACGGCGGCCTCGGGGGCCTTGCCCGCCTTCTCCAGCGCTGCGGCCTTTCCCATCAGGCCGATCTGGCGAAGGTACTCGGTCGGCGCGGCGGCAACGAACTGGTCGTAGTTGACGATCGCCTCCTCGTAGCGCCCTGCATCCGAGGCGATGTTGGCCAGGTAGAGCGTCGACAGCGGCTTGTACGGGCCCGCATTGCTGCGCCCGGGGATGCTCTTGAGGTCGAGCTCGGCCGGCCCGGTCGAGCCGGCTTCGAGGTCGGAGATCGCGCTCGCAAACGCGGTTGCGGCGGCGCGGCCCTGGGAGACGTAATAGCTCGATCCGAGCGTGATGATCGCGAAAAGCGCGACCAGACCGCCACCTACGGCAATGACCTGTGAGCGGTTGCTCTCGAAGTACTCGCGGGCTTCCGCGATCGCTTCGAAAAACGGGTCGGGCTGTTTGAGCTGCTGTTGAACCTGACGACGGTCGGATGCGGCCATGGCGCCCTCTTAAAGCGGTACCCGATCAATTCCAAATCGGCCAGGCCGGCGCCGGGCGATGGCTACATCTTGTATTTGAAGTCGTTGGGATCGAGATTCTCAAGGATCTCGTTCCATTCTTCGCGGTCCACATCCGACAGGTCGAGCGTTCCATCGGCCTCGGCAGACTCGTCCTCGTCGGACTGCTCGTCCTTGCTGCTCGAAGCAACGATCACGTCACGTGACACGAAGATCGGGCAACCGGTGCGCAGCGCCAGCGAAATCGCGTCGCTCGGGCGGGCGTCCAGGGCGTGTTTTCGCCCGCCCACCATGAGCTCGATCTCGGCGTAGAAGGTGTTCTCGCGAAGGTCGGTGACGACAATGCGGGAGACGGACGCGCCCACTTCCTCGACGATGCGTTTGAGAAGGTCGTGCGTCATGGGCCTGGCCATCTTGACGCCCTCGAGCTCGGTCGCCATCGCCGTGGCCTCGAGCAGCCCGACCCAGATGGGAAGCGTGAGCTCGTCGCGCTCGTCCTTGAGCAGCACCACCGGCGTCTTGGTCACCGGGTCGAGCGTCACGCCGCCAACCGTCATCTGAACGAGGTTCTTGTCGTCTTGCACAGTGGGGAAATCATGGACCGCGGGGAGAGGACCGTCAACTGTGTCTCGATATGGTGATGCCGATGACACGCCGCCGGGACTGGCCGGACGGTAAACATCAGAGTCCGCAGCGCCCCGATATCTTCTATTTGGCGATGAGCAGGTCGACGACCTTGTAGAGCTGGCGCAGGTTGCGGCACTCCTCGACGAAGTCGCAGCTCTTGCCGTAAAGGTTCATTTCGCTGTCGCCGAAGCCCCACGTCGACTGGTTCTCGGGGTTCAACCAGATCACCTGCTTCGCCCGCTCCTTGATCTCGCGCAGCACCCATTCCTGGGGCGCGTTGTAGTTGTTGCGGGCGTCGCCGAGGATCAGCACCGTCGTCCTACTGTCGACGGCCTCGATGTGGTCGCGGTGGAACTGCGTGAACGCCTTCCCGAAGTCGGAGTGCGCATACACGTTGACGACGTCGCCGTTGATCGCCTTCTGGATCGCCGACTGGATATCGTTGTCCTTGAACAGCCGAGTCACTTCGGCCAGATCGGCGACGAACACGTACGAGCGCACGCGCGAATACATGTCCTGCAGCGAGTGCACGAACTGCAGCATGAAGCGCGACACGTTGCGGACCGAGTCCGACACGTCGCACAGCACGATGACCTGCGGGCGCTCCTTCCTGCGGTCGTCCCAGCGGATGCGGAACGGAACGCCGCCGAACTCCATCGAGCGGCGGATCGTCTCGCTCACGTCGAGGCGGCCGCGCTTGGTCTGGCGGAAGCGCACGGCCATCACGTTCTTGAGCCGCCGAGCCAGTGACGCGACGGCGTCGCGCATCTGGCGGATCTCGGTCGGCGACAGATAGTAAAAGCTCTTCTCGAGCAGGCGCTCGCGATCCTTCTGCCGGTCTTCCTGGCGGTGCTGCTGGTCCTTGTCGAGACGCAGCAGCCCCTTGAGCATGTCGTCGAGCTCCTTGCGGCGGCGCTCGAGGTAACGGCGAAGGCGGTCGATCTCTTCTTCGCTGTCGCCCTGCTCTCTTGCAAGGTCGAGGATCTGGTCGAAGTCGGACCCGATGTCGGCGGCGCCGAGCATTTCCATCATCTGGCGATTGGCGCCCGGCGGAACGTAGTTGGTCTCGGTTCGCGGCAGCTTGCCGGACTCCATGAGCTCGCGAAGGATGCGCTCCATCTCGCCGGCATCCTGCATCGCAAGCGCGCGTGCGAGCTCGGAGATGTCGAGATCGGTATTCTTCAGCAGCTCGGCGAGCTTCTGCAGCAGGTCCTGCAGCTCCTCCTGGGACAGCGGCTGCGCGGCAGCTCCGGCTTCTCCCGCCGCGCGAACGACCTGGCCGACGCCCGAGAAGAACACATCGAACAGCTCATCGTAGATCGGAACGTCCGACGAGCGCTTCACCATCGCCGTGCGAAGCGCGATCTTGAACGTGCCGCGATGCCCGATCCCGGTCGTCCCGACCGCCCGCAGCGCATCGAGCGTCTCCGCCGTCGACACCCGCACGCCGCTCCGCCGCAAGAGCCCCGCAAACTCAACGATCCGATCGTCCACCGCTATTTCCAAAAAGGGGACAGGTACATTTAAAAATCCCCTTTGTTTTTCAGTGCAGCAGGTCGCTGCCGTCCGTGGGTTCGGCCGGCGCCGCGGCCGCCGCGGCTTCCTTTGCCTTGAGCTCGGCCTTCCTTCGCTCGAGGAACGTCGCCAGCTCCTTCTCGGTCTTGCGGAGGTCGCCCTCGTACTTCGCGATCGTCGACAGCGTGTTGCGCACGATCTCGTCGCCGAGCCCCTTCGCGTTCATGATGACCAGCGCCTTCGCCCAGTCGAGCGTCTCGGAGATGCTCGGCTTCTTCTTCATGTCGAGCTTGCGCATCGCCTGGATGAGCGCAGCCACGTCCTGCGCGAGCGCTTCGCTCGCCTCGGGCACCTTGAGCCGGATGATCTCGAGCTCGAGATCCGAGCTCGGAAAGTCGATGTACAGATGGAGGCAGCGGCGCTTGAGCGCGTCCGACATCTCTCGCGCGTTGTTGCTGGTCAGCAGCACGATCGGAATGTGGATCGCTTCGATCGTGCCGATCTCGGGCACCGTCACCTGGAAGTCGCTCAGGATCTCGAGCAGGAACGCCTCGAACTCGGCGTCGGCCTTGTCGATCTCGTCGATCAGCAGCACCGATCGCGTCTCCGACTGGATCGCCTGCAGCAGCGGCCGCGGCAGGATGAACCGGTTCGAGAAGAACACGTCATCCTGGGCCGTGATGCGGTCGACCGCTTCGGACAGCGACGCGGCGCCCGAGGTGACCTCGCTGATCTTCTCCTTGAGCACCTGCGTGTACAGGAGCTGCTTGGCGTACTCCCATTCGTACAGCGCCTTGGCCTCGTCGATGCCTTCGTAGCACTGCATGCGGATCAGCTTGGCGCCGAGCCCGGCGGCGATGACCTTGGCCAGCTCGGTCTTGCCGACGCCCGCGGGTCCCTCGACGAGCAACGGCTTGCCGAGACGCGTCGCCAGGTAGACCACCGTCGCGATGTTGTCGTCGCAGATGTAGTTCTGCTCAGCCAGGCGCTTCCTGACGTCGCTGATCGAATCGAATGCTGCATCCGGTGAAACCAAGGCTGTGCTCCCGTCCCTGCGGGCCGGCGCAAGCTGCGCCGGACGAGCGGACGCCGCGGAAAAAGCGGTGCGGGACGCTTAACACTTGGGTTGCGGGAGGGCAAAACTTCCGGATTTCGTCTCGGCACTTTCGTTGGCTAAGGTTCGCGCGTGTGCACTCTTGCCGTCTACCGCCGCGTCTCGCCGCGTTATCCGCTGATCGTCGTCGCCAATCGCGATGAGTTTCTGGGGCGCGCCTCGGCACCGCCCGCGCTCTGGACGGATCCGCCGCACGTCGTTGCGGGGCGCGATCTTGTGGCCGGCGGAACGTGGCTCGGCTGCCGCATCGACGGGTCAGGCAGGATCGTCGGGCTGCTCAACAGACGTCCGGCCGTCGACAAGCCCGCATCGGGGCCCGGCGAACGTTCGCGCGGTCTGCTCTGCATCGAAACGCTGGCAGCGAAGACCATCGATGACGCTGTCGATGCACTCGACGAAACCGAAGCCGTGCGCTACGGCGGGTTCAACCTGTTTATTGCCGATCTCGATCAGGCGCTCGTGCTCGACAACGGCCGCGGCGTGCGGCGCGTATCGCTCGAGAGCG
Source organism: Candidatus Limnocylindrales bacterium (assembly GCA_035571835.1). Lineage (NCBI taxonomy): Bacteria > Bacillati > Chloroflexota > Candidatus Limnocylindria > Candidatus Limnocylindrales > Candidatus Limnocylindrales bacterium. The sequence goes on from DATNBU010000013.1 coordinate 187,745, forward strand.
GGTTGTCGGTACTGACGAACCTCGACCTGAACGATCCGCGCTGCCCGCGTCTTGCCGGCGCGAGCCGCCGGTTCGGCGCCCTCTCGCCGTTACTCGAACGCGGCGCCGAGGTCGACGAGATCGTGCCCGCGCTGGCTGCCGTACTATCGAGCCATGAAGCCGGCGACGTTTCGGAGGTGCCGGACGACCCCGCGCTGACGGCGCTCGGCGGCCCGCTTCCGTTCTCGAAGATCTGTGTGCACGTCGGCGATTACGGAACACGGTCGTCCTCGATGATCTTCGTCAGCCCCGATGGCAGCGTCCGCTATTTTCATGCCGAGGGACCGCCGTGCACGGCCGAATTCCGGCCGGTCGAGTATTGACGCCGTTGTTGCGACGCAAGTACGGCCAGCCCGGCTATGTCGCTGCTGCACGAACATTCCGCGGGGAATGTGACCCAGGTTTCGTCCGATGCATCAGCGTTCAGAGTGATCGGTGTTTTCAGCACCTGCACCGGTGTGGGCGATGGCAACGGGCGCGAGATTTGTCGAATACGGTCGGGCGACGTCACCGGGACGGCAAGATCGAGAGTGCCCTGCTCAACCTCGCGCACTGATCTGGTCGCGTCCTGCCGGGCGAATCACGGCCGCGCTATGCTACTTTTGTTATGGAAGCGTCGTCGCGATGTCGGTGCGAACTGGAACATGGGTAACGAATCAGACCGAGTACATGGGTAACAGTCACCCGTGTTACAAGCGTCGTCATGACGACATCCTTCGACAGCATTGCAAGTCTCTCCGAAAAGGAACTGCTTGATCACTTCGAGTGCCTGGTCGCACGCGACCGTCGTACGACTGCGGCGCTTCTCGTCGCGATCGCCGAGATCGACGAGCGCAAGCTCTGGGCGAGACATGCCTGCTCCTCCATGTTCAGCTTCTGCATGGAGCGCTTCCACATGTCGGAGCAGGTAACGGCCAAGCGACTCTGGGCTGCGCGCACGGCGCGCCGCTTTCCGGTCGTCCTGGACCTGGTTGCACGCGGCGAGCTGCATCTGAGCGCGATCCATCTGCTTGCAAGGCATCTGACGGCCGAGAACCACCTGCGAGTGCTCGAACGCGCCCGGCACAAGAGCACGCGTGAGGTGAGGCGGCTGGTTGCCGAGCTCGCGCCGCGAGCGGATGTGGCGTCGCGTGTTCGGGCGATGCCCGGGCGTCGCGCAGGGTGCGCGGGGAACAATGGGCCGGCGGTGGCGGCGCTAACGTTGGCCGGCGGTTGTTCGCCGGGTCACGAGGAGGCCGGCGGTGCGAGCGATCGGCCGTCGGTCGCGACCAACGGGACTTCGATGGATCGTGAACACGCCGGTGGTGCCAGCGAACGGCTGGCTTCCGCCAACAGCGAGGTGCTCGGCGTCGCGATCGCTCCACGTTCAGCGCCGCGGGCACCAGTGACGAAGCCGATCGTTCCGCTCAGCCCGCGTCGTTACAAGATCGAGATCACCGTAGACGAAGCCACGCACGACAAGCTCCGGTCGCTACAGGATCTGCTCGGCCGGTCGGCGACCGGTCGCGATGCGGCCGCGATCATCAGTCGTGCGATCGACGTGCTGCTCGTCCGGACACTCGCGCGCAAGGTAGGCTCGACCGACCGACCGAAGTCGACGACGCCGACGAAGGAAAAACGCACCGATCGGCCGGGCTCAACGCGCGCGGCCGATACAGCCGCTTCGCAGCGAGCACAACGATCCCGGACCATCCCGGCGGCAGTGCGGCGCGACGTATGGCGACGCGACGCGGGACGTTGCTGCTACGTGGATGGACGAGGACGTCGCTGCCGTGAGACGAGCAATATCGAGTTCCACCACAAAGCTCCTTTCGCGATGGGCGGACCTCCTACGCCCGAGAACATCGAACTGCGCTGCGCGTCGCACAACCAGTATCAGGCCGATCTCGACTTCGGCCGCGCCTTCATGGACGCGAGGCGCGGCAATCTCGCCGACGCGCAAACATTCCCCGGGGAATGTCGTGCCGTCGACCGCCAGGGCATGGAGGCCGCTCCGTGAAGACATCGTCGGAGTTCGGATCTTGTCGATGTAAATGGTCCTGGTAGCGAAGGCGCACGCGAATTCCTCGGGCGTTCGGGTCGCCGAACATACCGACGACCGTCTGCTCGGAACCGAAACCACCGAGCTACAGGAATCAGACAGGCAACGGCGAGGTGCGACGCGGCGTCCGAAGGCACTCCTGCGTTATCGGTGCCTTCGCCGCGTCGGGCCATACGCTCGCGGCCAGGTTCCCGCCAGAGACGATCTCCCGTAGCGGGTCAACGCCCGCCTCTCGTCAGCTCTCCGTCTCCGACGCCGCGTACCACCGCATCCCGCGCAGCACATACCCGCCGCCGGAGACGAAGCTCGCGAGCCCGGTCGCGATGAACACGCAGTTCAGCACGAATGTTGGCACGTCCCACCACGCCGCGAGATCGACCAGCACGAGCGTCACCGAAAGGATCTGCGTGAACGTGGTCAGCTTCCCCGACAGCGACGGCTTCATCTCCATCGACTTGCCGACGATCGCAGCCGTCAGCAGGAAGCCGCCGAGAATGACGACGTCGCGGGTGATCACGACGATCATCAGCGGGCGCGGGACGAGGCCCATGATGCCGAGCGCGATGAACGAGCTCACGACGAGCAGCTTGTCGGCGAGCGGGTCCATGTGCGCGCCGAGCTCGGTGCGCATGTTGAACATGCGGGCGACCATGCCGTCGATGGCGTCGGTGATGCCGGCGGCGATGAAGACGGTCAGCGCCCAGTCGTTCTCGCCTTCGACGAGCAGCGAAAGGAAAACGGGAACGGCAAAGATCCGCAGCAGGGTAAGGACGTTGGGAATGTTGAACATCGCGGCTGCGGGTGGCGAGCGGCACCGGGTCGCGCGACCCGGTCATCCATAGAGTGCGCCAGAGTGCGCCTCAGGCGCGCCGGACGTCGTAGCCTTCCGCTCCGATCATCTGCTCGAGCTGGCCAGCCGCTTTCGAGCTGAGCCACACTACGACGCGCGTGCCGTCTTCCTGCCCGGACTCCTCTACTACACGCCCATGACTGTGCAGCCAAGCGCGCGTGCGACCGTCACCGTGCGGCACGACGACCGCAAGCTTCTCTTCGACGGGCACGAATGCCTTGTCGAATGCGGCCAGCAGCGACGCGATCCCCTCGCCCGTCAGCGCAGAGACTGTGATTGCGCCGGGCGGCGGCTCGGCAGCGCCGGCAAGGTCGCACTTGTTGTAGACAACGAGACGCGGGCGGTTCGCCGCGCCCAGCTCTTCGAGGATCGAATCGACGACCGCGCGGCGTCCGTCGACGTCGACCGACGCGGCGTCGACCACGTGGACGACGAGATCCGCATCGACGACCTGCTCGAGCGTGCCTTTGAACGCCGCCACCAGCTCGTGCGGCAGCTTGGAGACGAAACCGACCGTGTCGACGAGCATCACGATCCGGCCCGACGGCAGCTCGAGGCGCCGCGTCGTCGTATCGAGCGTCGCGAACAGCTGGTCGGCCACGTAGACGCCGGCTTCGGTAAGCCGGTTCATCAGCGAAGACTTGCCGGCATTCGTATAGCCGACCAGTGCGATCACCGGATACGGAACCGCCTCCCGCTCGCGGCGGTTGAGCTTGCGGGTGCGGTCGACTTCCTCGAGCCGATCCTTGAGCTTGTCGATGCGGTCGCGCACCTGGCGGCGGTCGGACTCGAGCTGGGTTTCGCCGGGCCCGCGCGTACCGACGCCGGCCTTCATGCGCGAAAGATGCGACCACGCCCGCGTAAGGCGCGGCAGCATGTACTGGAGCTGCGCGAGCTCGACCTGCAGCTTGCCGGCACGGGTCTGCGCGCGAAGCGCGAAGATGTCGAGGATGAGCTGGCTGCGGTCGAGCACCTTGATCGGCAGCGCGCCGGCCGGCAAGTCTTCCGAAAGCGTCTTCTCGAGGTTGCGGCGCTGCGCCGGCGTCAGCGGATCGTCGAAGATCACGACTTCCGCGTTCTTGTCGGCGACGATGCTCTTGAGCTCCTCGACCTTGCCGCTTCCGATGCGCGTCGCGGCCGACAGCTTCTTCATCTGCTGGCTGATGCTGTCGACTACGTCGAGCCCGGCCGTTTCGGAAAGAAGCGCGAGCTCCTCCAGCGACTCCGCAGCATGCGTCGAATCGTGGCCGGCCCAAACGAGGACCGCGCGCTCCCTTACGACGCGTGTCTCGTATTCCATCGGGCCTCCCTCTGCGGCTCCTCGAGCACGCCTCGCAGCGTAACCGAGCCTTCGCCGAGCAGCGAGAGCGCCGCCTGGATAAGTCCGTCGGTCGGATCGATCGCGAGCTCGGCGGCAAGCTCGATCTCCGTCTCGGCGACTCCCTTGCGCACGATCTGCAGGTACGAGCGGCATTTTCCGGGGTAGCGCCGCAGCAGCGACGCCAGCGAATCCATCACGCCGATCGCAACCGTGCTGGTGTCGACCCGCAGCGTGATCTGCTGCGCGGCTTTTCGGCGCGCTTCGGGAAGCGGCAGCACCTCGTCGGCGATGATCTGCGCCTTGCGCGAATAATCGGGCGAGCCTTCCTCGTATTCGGCCTCTACCCCTGCGCCGCCGGCGTCGCCCAGCTCGAGCCTGCCGAGCACGATCACCGGCTCGCGGCCGACGATCGCCGTCTCGCAGCGGCGGTAACAGTCGGGCCATGCGATCACTTCGACGAGGCCGTCGCGGTCCTCGATGTTGAACGTCGCGTAACGTTCGCCTTTCTTGCTGTTCTTCCGGCGCACCGTGTTGGTCACGCCGGCCACGCGAACGTTGCTGCTGTCGCGCAGCGCCGGAACTTCGGCACTCGGCGTCGCCTTGAGAAGCTCGAGGTCATGCTTGTAGCGGTCGAGCGGATGGCCGGAGATGAAAAAGCCGACCGCATCGTGCTCGAACCCGAGCACTTCGAGCGCGTCGTACTCGGCCACGATCGGCAGCGGCGGTTCCGGCTGCGTGGCCCCGAGCGAAGTGCCGCCGAACAGTCCGATCTGGCCGACGCTGCGATCCTCGCGCACGCGCTCGGCCCATGCCGCCGCCGCATCGATGCCGGCCAGCAGCCGCGCGCGCGACGGATCGATGCTCGCCATCGCGCCGGCCTTGATCAGGCTCTCGATGCTGCGCCGGGTGATCTGCGACCCGCTCGCGCGAAGGCAGAAGTCGCCGAGGCTCTTGAACTCGCCGTCGGCGCGGGCCTGCGTGATCAGCTCGACCGCCTTCTGCCCGAGGCCTTTGACCGCGCCGAGACCGAAGCGGATGCCGGCTGCGCTTACGGTGAAGTCTTCCTGGCTTTCGTTGACGTCGGGCGGGAGCACCCGGATGCCGTGCTCGCGCGCATCGGCGAGGTTCTTGTACGTGCTGTCGGCCGAACCCATTTCGAGCGTCAGCAGCGCGGCGAGAAATTCCTTCGGATAATGGGCCTTCAGCCACGCGGTCTGGTACGTGACCATTGCGTACGCGGCCGAGTGCGACTTGTTGAAGCCGTACGCGCCGAACGTTTCCATCTGCTCGAACAGTTCGAGCGAGACGGCCTCGACGCGCTCCGCCTTCTTCGCGCGCTCGAGGAAGATCTCCTTCTCGCGGCGCATGTCCTCGAGCTTCTTCTTGCCCATCACCTTGCGCAGCGTATCGGCCTGTCCGAGCGTGTAGCCGGCGTAGACCTGCGCGATCTGCATGACCTGTTCCTGGTAGACGATGACGCCGTGCGTATCGCGAAGAACCGGCTCGAGCAGCGGATGAAGGTACTTGACGGTGGTCTTGCCGTTCTTGCGGTCGACGTACTGGTCGACCATGCCGCTGTCGAGCGGCCCGGGCCGGTACAGCGCCAGCGCGGCGATCAGGTCTTCGAAGCAGCTCGGCTTCATGCGTGTCAGCAGCTTGCGCATGCCGCCGCTTTCGAGCTGGAAGATCCCGACCGTGTCGCCGCGCGTGATCAGGCGGTACGGCGCGGGGTCGTCGAGCGCGAGCGACGTCACGTCGATCTCGCTGCCGGTGGTCTCGCGCACGCGCCTGACAGCGTCGGCGATCAGCGTCAGCGTCTTCAACCCGAGGAAGTCGAACTTGATGAGACCGATCGCTTCGACGTCGGGGCCGGAGAACTGCGTGATGACGGTGCCGTCCTTGTCGACGAACAGCGGAACGTCTTCGACCAGCGGCCGGTCCGAGATCACGATGCCGGCTGCGTGCTTGGACACGTGGCGCGCGAGGCCTTCGAGCTTGATCGCGTACTCGAACAGCTTCGCCTCGCGCTCGCCCGAATCGCGCAGCTCGCGCAGCTTCGGCTCCATCTCGAGGGCTTCTTCGAGCGGCACGTCGCGGCCTTGCTTGGAGGCCGGGTAGAGCTTGCAGATCCGGTCGGTCTCTCCGAACGTGAAGTCGAGCACGCGCCCGACGTCGCGCAGCGCCGCCTTCCCCTTCAGCGTCCCGAACGTGATGATGTGCGCGACCTTGTCCTCGCCATATTTCGCGCGAACGTAGTCGAGCACTTCTTCGCGGCGCTCGTAGCAGAAGTCGACGTCGATATCGGGCATCGAGACGCGCTCGGGATTCAGGAAGCGCTCGAACAGCAGGTTGTACGGAAGCGGATCGATGTCGGTGATGCGCATCGCGTACGACACGAGGCTTCCGGCCGCCGATCCGCGTCCCGGTCCCACGGGGATCCCCTGCTCTTTCGCCCAGTTGATGAAGTCGGCGACGATCAGGAAGTAGCCGGAGAACTTCATCTGCTGGATCATCGCGATCTCGGACTCGAGCCGTGTGCGGTAGGCGTCCTCGTCGAGCGATCGCGAGTTGGTTCTGGCCGTCGCGAGCCTTTCGTCGAGCCCGCGCCGGGCGTCTTCGGCAAGCACGTCGTCGAGGCTTCGCCCGGCGGGAACCTGGTAGACCGGGAACTTGTTGTTGCCGAAGCTCATGTCGAGGTTGCAGCGCTCGGCCAGGCGAACCGTCTCCTCGACGGCCTCGGGCGCGTGCGGGAACGCCGACACCATGTCCTCGTAGCCTTTGACGAACAGCTGGTCGGTGCCGAACTTCCAGCGCGTCTCGTCGCTGAGGCTCTTTCCGGTCTGCACACACAGGAGCACCTCGTGGGCGACGTGGTCGTCGTGCTCGAGGTAGTGACAGTCGTTGGTCGCGACCAGCGGGATACCCATCTCCTTCGACCACGGGATCAGCACGTCGTTGACGGCGCGCTGCTCGGCGAGATGGTTGTCCTGGATCTCGAGGTAGTAGCGGTCGCCGAAAAGAGTCGAGTACTCTTCGATTGCGGCGCGCGCGCGGTCGAGCCGGTCGGCATTGATTGCGGTGGCGACCTCGCCCGCAAGGCAGCCCGACAGGCAGATCAGCCCCTCGTTCCACTCGCGCAGCAGCTCCTTGTCGATTCGAGGCTTGTAGTAGAAGCCGTCCTTGTAGCTCTGCGACACGAGGCGCGAGAGGTTCGCATAGCCGGCGCCGTTCATCGCGAGCAGGATCAGGTGGTTGTTGCCGGCGCGCTCGAAGTCGGCCGCGGCAACGGCGGACCGCTCGAGGCGGCTTCGCGGCGCGACGTACACCTCGCAGCCGATGATCGGCCGGATGTCGTGCTTGCGCGCGGCCTTGT